>NZ_JBFRDN010000016.1:0-124550 GCF_052113785.1 Phyllobacterium sp. TAF24
GCGTTACTGTCAATGTGATCTCCCCCCTTGTGGGGGAGATGCCTGACAAGGCAGAGGGGGGTGAGCGTCGCCGGTTCGTGGTTCGTGGTTCGTGGTTCGACAGGCTCACCATGAGGGAGAGTGGTGGATGCAAGGATAATCGCCCATATTGCAGATCACAAAGGCCGCAGAATTTAGCGCCCCTCATCCTGAGCCTGTCGAAGGGCGGACCACAAACCTCACATCAAACAAAAAGGGCGCCATCTCTGGCGCCCTGATGCAGAAGCATACCGTAATCAGATGCTGCGGAAGATGCCGCGACCCGCATAACGGGCCTGCGGTCCAAGTTCCTGCTCGATACGGATCAGCTGATTGTACTTGGCGACCCGGTCAGAACGGGCAAGCGAGCCGGTCTTGATCTGTCCGCAATTGGTGGCAACGGCGAGATCGGCAATCGTTGAATCTTCCGTTTCACCCGAGCGGTGCGACATGACAGCGGTATAGGCCGCACGGTGCGCGGTATCCACGGCATCAAACGTCTCCGACAGCGTGCCGATCTGGTTGACCTTGACGAGGATCGAATTGGCCACACCCATCTTGATACCATCGCGCAGACGCGCCGAGTTGGTAACGAACAGATCATCGCCAACCAGCTGGCACTTGTCACCAACCAGATCCGTCAGATATTTCCAGCCTTCCCAGTCATCTTCGGACATGCCGTCTTCGATGGTGATGATTGGATAATCGGCAACCAGCTTGGCAAGATATTTTGCCTGTGTCTTCGGATCACGGGTCTTCTTTTCGCCCTCATAGACATAATTGCCGTCCTTGAAGAATTCGGTGGCAGCACAATCCAAACCAATGGCGATTTCTTCACCCGGCTTGAAACCGGCCTTTTCAATCGACTCAACGATGAAGTCGAGCGCAGCCTGCGCGGTCTTGAGATTTGGAGCGAAACCGCCCTCGTCGCCGACATTGGTATTATGACCGGCATCCTTCAGACGCTTCTTCAGCGTGTGGAACACTTCCGAACCATAGCGCACGGCTTCGGCAATGGACGATGCGCCAACGGGAAGGATCATGAATTCCTGAAAATCGATCGGATTATCAGCATGCGCACCGCCATTGATAATGTTCATCATCGGAACGGGCAGGACGTGGGCGTTTGGTCCGCCGAGATAGCGATAGAGTGGCTGGCCGGATGCTTCGGCAGCAGCCTTGGCAACGGCAAGCGATACGCCCAGGATGGCATTGGCGCCGAGACGGCCCTTGTTCGGTGTGCCATCCAGATCAATCATGGTCTTGTCGATATGAATCTGGTTTTCAGCGTCGAGGCCACCAATGGCATCAAAAATTTCGCCATTGACCGCATCAATGGCCTTCTGAACGCCCTTGCCGAGATAGCGTGTGCCGCCATCGCGCAGTTCAACCGCCTCATGTGCACCTGTCGATGCGCCTGATGGTACGGCAGCGCGGCCGAGAGAGCCGTCTTCGAGAATGACATCGACCTCAACAGTCGGGTTCCCGCGACTATCCAGAATTTCACGGCCAATAATATCGACAATAGCAGTCATAAGGCTTTTCCTTCAATTTACATTGGGCAGCATTCGCAACTGGAATAGCGAATGAAGATGACAAGGAAAATCCCCATTGAGACGATTTGTCGATCAAAACAGAAAAAAGGCCGTCAGAGACGACCTTTTTCCATAATAGACGGTCTGGCCGTCCTAAAAAGACTGTTTACGCCGCTTTGTAATAGGAAGCAGAGAGATCGCGCGCCTTGCGCCCGTCATTCTCCGTCAATTCCTTGATTGTATGGGTCGGCGCCTGTTCCAGCTGAGGCCGTGTGAATGGCACGACATATCCATCATTATTGGTATCATAATCCAGCATGGACCATGGAACGGCATGATATTTTTCGCCGATTCCAAGGAAACCGCCGAAGCCAACAACGGCAAACATGATTCCATCGGCTGATTTGTCCAGCATCACGTCTTCAATTTCGCCGATCTTTTCACCGGTTGTATTGTAGACATTCGTGCCAATAACGCGTGTGGCACGGATCGCTGTTGTATGACCTGAATTGGTTGGCATTTGCTCACTCCTTTTCTGTTGTCACTGAAAGGGGAATGAACAAAGCCGCCCATGGTTGCATAAAAATTCAGGTTTTTTGCCCGGAACCTTTCAGAGGCCCTTGGCGATGCGGTCGAATTTCAACAGTGTTTCCAGAAGACGCGGCATCTGGTCGAGCGGCACCATGTTGGGGCCATCGGAAGGCGCATTATCAGGGTCCTGATGCGTTTCAATGAAGACACCGGCAACGCCAACGGCAACAGCCGCGCGGGACAATGTTTCCACAAATTCGCGCTGTCCGCCGCTTGAGCCGCCCTGCCCGCCCGGCTGCTGTACCGAATGCGTCGCATCGAAAATAACCGGTGCGCCAAAACCTGCCATGATCGGCAGCGAGCGCATATCAGAGACAAGCGTGTTATAGCCGAAAGACGCACCGCGCTCGGTGACCATGACATTCGGATTGCCGCTTTCCGTCACTTTGGCGATGACATTCTTCATGTCCCAAGGCGCGAGAAACTGACCCTTCTTGATGTTGACAATCTTGCCTGTCTTGGCGGCAGCGATCAACAGATCGGTCTGGCGGCAAAGAAATGCCGGGATCTGCAACACATCCACCACTTCACCCAGAATGGCGCACTGCTCTTCYGTGTGAACGTCGGTCAGTGTCGGCAGGCCGAATTCCTTGCGGATATCGGCGAAAACCGGCAGCGAATTTTCCAGGCCAAAGCCGCGCTTTCCCGTAAGCGATGTGCGGTTCGCCTTATCGAAGCTTGATTTATAAACCAGTCCGATGCCGAGCTTGCCGGTCATCTCTTTCAGAGCGCCAGCCATATCGAAGGCGTGCTGGCGGCTTTCCATCTGGCATGGACCGGCGATCAGCGAAAACTGACCGGTATTGGAAAAGGCAACCGGGCCGGCGGATACGGTGGAATTCAGGGACATCAGGCAGCCTCAAATATAATGGCAGCGCCCTGTCCCGGTGCCTTATGCACAATCAGGCGGGAGCCGCGCTTTTCGGTGGAGATATTGTTGTTGGCAAGCAAAGTTTCAACCGCAGCCAGATCGCGCACGCCGACCACAAAAGCCTGCAGGCGCAGACCGCGCTCGTTCTCAGAGGCATCAAGGCCGAGGAATGAACGCAGACCCGCAGGCGTGAGCACAGTGATATTGGCATTGGCAGCACGAATATCCATGCCGAAGGAGTGCGCATTCACATCGCGCTGATTGACTAGCTCCTGCAACAGATACTGGAAATCCGTCGGATTGACCTCTGACAGCACAATCTCGCGCAGAGCCAAAGCACCATTTTTGTGGGTCTGTAGTGCCGTTCGATCAATCTTTGGCGTATTGATCCGCTGGCAGGTGAAGAAGAATGCGTCAGGCGCACGCAGGTCTGCGGCAAAGGCAAGACGAAAACCGGCAGTGTCTTCCTTGCCCTCAGGCGTTTTGAAAGCCCTTGAAAAATCAAGAACCTCGCCAGCTGAAATACCTGACTTCACAAATTCCCTGTGATCCGCTTTCGCATCTTCCGTGCCCAGCACCAGTCCAGAAAAACCATCCTGCCCATTGCGGAAACGGTAGGCTTGATCCCGGGCAACGAAGACATTGCCCTTGCGCGCTTCAAGTTCGCACGTCTCCCGCTGGCCAATAGCAAGCGGTTCGAGAAACGTATGATCGTTGAAGTACACGCAGGCATTCTCAGTGCCAAACGGATGTATACCGATAGGCGCAACCGTAAAACCCAGTGCTTCAAGACGGGCGCGAGCGGTATCCAGTTCCACGACGGGCAGAACCAGATGATCAACGGGACGAGATGTGCGGGGAGAGATTGTGGTCATGGGTAAAGGGTGTGCCTCAATGCTGATTGCAATTCAAGCCACACCCTTCTTCTGATCAAACCAACCGGCTCTGATCCATTGCCGCCTGGATGAAGGAAGCAAACAACGGATGCGGTTCGAACGGGCGGGATTTGAGTTCCGGATGGTACTGAACGCCGATAAACCATGGATGATCAGGATACTCGATGGTTTCAGGCAGAACACCGTCAGGCGACATGCCCGAGAATACCAGACCACACTCTTCCAGACGGTCCTTATAGTCGATATTCACTTCGTAGCGATGACGATGCCGCTCGAAAATATCCGTCGACCCATAAATATCGGCAATGCGCGTTCCGGATTTCAGCATGGCTTCATAGGCACCCAGACGCATGGTGCCGCCGAGATCGCCAGCCTGCGTGCGTTTTTCCAGCATATTGCCCTTCAGCCACTCGGTCATCAGACCGACAACAGGCTCCGTGGTCGGACCAAATTCGCTTGACGATGCTTTTTCAACGCCAGCCAGTGAACGGGCCGCCTCGATCACCGCCATCTGCATACCGAAGCAGATACCGAAATACGGAACTTTTTTCTCGCGGGCAAATTTTGCCGCCAGAATCTTGCCTTCCGAACCGCGTTCGCCAAAGCCGCCAGGCACCAGAATGCCATGCACCTTTTGCAGATAGGGCGTCGGGTCTTCCTGTTCAAAGATTTCTGACTCGATCCAGTCGAGATTGACTTTTACCTTGTTGGCCATGCCGCCATGGTGAAGCGCTTCAATCAGCGACTTGTAGGCATCTTTCAGGCCGGTATATTTGCCGACAACGGCAATAGTGACCTCGCCTTCCGGATTGTGAATACGGCTGCTGACTTCGTTCCAACGCTCCATGCGGGGCTTTGGTGCGGGATCAATGCCGAAGGCTGCCAGAACTTCCGAATCAAGGCCTTCCTTGTGGTAGGCCATCGGAACATCATAGATCGTATCGACATCCAGCGCCTGAATGACCGCTGATGAGCGGACATTACAGAACAGCGAAAGCTTGCGGCGTTCAGATTCAGGAATCTCACGATCCGCACGGATGAGCAGAATATCCGGCGCAATGCCGATGGAACGCAGTTCCTTGACGGAATGCTGGGTTGGTTTGGTTTTCAGTTCGCCCGCTGCGGGGATATAGGGCATCAGGGTCAGGTGGATATAAACGGCGCTGCCGCGTGGCAGATCATTGCCGAGCTGACGGATTGCTTCCAGAAACGGCATCGCTTCGATGTCACCAACGGTTCCACCGATTTCGCACAGGACGAAATCATAGTCCTGATTGCCATCAACGATGAAATTTTTGATCTCATCGGTGACGTGCGGAATCACCTGAACAGTCGCGCCGAGGTAATCACCCCTGCGTTCCTTTTCGATGATATTCCGGTAAATGCGTCCGGTGGTGATGTTATCCTGCTTGTTGGCAGGACGCCCCGTAAAGCGCTCATAATGACCAAGATCGAGGTCAGTTTCAGCACCATCGTCGGTCACAAAGACCTCGCCATGCTGATACGGCGACATCGTGCCGGGGTCGACGTTGAGATAAGGATCAAGCTTGCGAATCCGTACACGGTATCCACGAGCCTGAAGGAGGGCTGCCAAAGCAGCTGCGGCGATGCCTTTTCCGAGGGAAGAAACCACGCCGCCAGTGATGAAAACATATCGGGCCATGGGCTTATCTCGTTAGTCCTTTGTGAGTGATTTGGCCACAAAAAAATCGGCATGAAAGCCGTTTTTCCCGTCCAAATATTTTTTCAAAACAAACAAAACGGCCAGACGCGATGTCTGGCCGTTTCAATCTGGCGGTAATTAATTCTTACAGTACAACCACTTCGGTGCCAACATTGACGCGGTTGTAAAGATCGATCACGTGATCATTGACCATGCGGAAGCAACCGTTCGAAGCGGAGCTGCCGATAGTCCAAGGCTGCACGGTACCGTGAATACGGATATAGGTATCCTTGTTGCCCTGTGAAAGGTACAGCGCGCGCGCGCCCAGAGGATTGCCCGGACCGCCATCCATGCCGTTCTCGTACTGGGCATAATGCTTTGGTTCGCGCTGGATCATTTCCTTGGTCGGAATCCAACGGGGCCATTCGCGCTTGGTGCGAATTTCGGCAGTGCCCTTGAATTCAAGACCTTCCTTGCCGACAGCAATACCATAACGGCGCGCCGTGCTTGAAGATTCAACCAGATAGAGGAACTTTTCCTTCGGATCGATCACGATCGTGCCTGGCTTGTACCCGGTGAAGGCAACATCCTGCGGCAAATATTTGGGATCGAGCGAATAGTTGCGCTTGGCAGCAACACGCGCTGGCTTGCGAGCCTGCGAAACCTTGGTGGGCTTTGCCGTGGATGCTGTTGGTGTTGCATCGACAGCAGGCGCCGCTGTCTCGTTGATTACAGTTTGCGCGGATGCTGGTCCGGCCAATGCCAGAGCAGAGATTCCAATAAGCAGAGAGCGACGTGAAATCATAGTGTTAGTTCCCGGATAGTATGCATGCGCCATCAGCGGCGCTTGCCAGGCCCTCTAGGCCAAACCTGATTATGGCGTACCTGAAGAGCGCATTCTTCTCAATGCAAATCACCGTGAAGAATGAGGCAGACTGATTCTTCACCCGCAAGGGTTGCGGAAGCGCAACACATTTGCTGCGCGTCCGCAAAGATTCACTTTTTCAGCCCGTTACTGGGAATTTGGAACAGGATTGGCAGGTTGTGCCGGAGTAACCGGGGCTGTTGGCGCAGGCGTCGTTGATTCGGCAGGTGCCGGCGTTGCTGGCGCAGGAGCGCCCGAAGCCGGTGCATTTGCATCCGATGCCGGTGGTGTCGTCGTTGTCGCGGCACCCGGAAGCTGATTGAGAATACCGCCGGAACCTGCTGGTTGTCCGCCCGTTGCGGGCTGGCCACCGGTTGTTGTCGGAATACGGTTCAGAATATCCGTTGGGCTTTCGGCATAACGCGACATGATGCCGAGCGCCAAAGACGTAATGAAAAAGCCCGTTGCAAGGATAGCCGTTGCCCGTGTGAGCACATTGGCTGCACCGCGCGCGCTCATGAAACCTGAGCCACCGCCAATTCCAAGACCGCCGCCTTCAGAGCGCTGCATGAGCACAACTCCAACGAGGGCAAGTACAATCAGAAGATGAATGACGATAACGACGGTTTGCATGGGGTATTTTCTGCTTTCTAGGTGTCGGACGCGGCTCTTTACACCGTATCTCGTAATAAACCAAGCCCGTGAATTGACAGTTTTCTCGGCTGTTGGGGCCTTTTAGAGCGAATGATATGCTTCACAGATGGCCAGGAAGTCCGCAGCTTTCAAGCTTGCGCCGCCAACAAGGGCGCCATCCACGTTCTCAATACCGAGAAGTTCAACCGCATTGGATGGTTTGACCGAGCCACCATAAAGGATGCGCAGCTTCGCACCTTCTTCGCCAAAACGCGTGATCAAAGCCGCGCGGATTGATGCGTGAACCTCGCGTACATCGTCAGCAGTTGGCGTCAGACCCGTGCCGATGGCCCATACGGGTTCATAGGCAATAACGGTATTTTGGGCCACGGCCCCATCAGGAATGGAGCCTGCGAGCTGTGTCGCGATCACATCAAGTGTCGCACCGGATTTGCGCTGCGCCTCGGTTTCTCCAATGCAGATAATGGCAACGAGCCCCGCATCCCAGGCAGCAACGGCCTTGGCATTGACCATTGTATCGGTCTCGCCATGGTCGGTACGGCGTTCCGAGTGACCGACGATCACATGCGATGCGCCAGCGTCCTTCAGCATATCGGCCGAAATATCGCCCGTATGCGCACCTGACTTTTTCGCATGGCAGTCCTCGCCGCCAATGGCCAGCGCCTCGCCTTCAACGGACTGAGCCGCGCGAAAGACAAGCGTGGCGGGCACACATATCAGCCCGTCGATCTTATCGCCGATTGCCGAATTCGGCCTGTTGACGATCATGCGCAGTTCATCCAGAGACTCTCCGGTCCCGTTCATTTTCCAGTTGCCAGCGACGAGTGGACGGACATCAGGGGTCATTCGGCGTTCCTCAAGACGATAGATTTGATGATTTCTCGGTTATTTGATTGTCTGACTAGCAAATTCACTTGATAAAGCAATCGACACAAGCCCTCCATGACGCTATTCCCCTATGCAATTCTTTTGAGCCTCATACTTGTTACGGTGACTTTCTATGCTCGATTCCCTGCGCGACGTGGCCCAGACCTGGGTAGCCAAGGTACTTCTTGGTCTTCTTGGCATCAGTTTTGTTGGCTGGGGCGTGTCCAATACAATTCTCAGTGCCGTCGGCAATGGTTCAGCCATTAGTGCCGGTAGCTCGAAAGTTTCCCCAGTCGAGTATCGCCTTGCCTATGATCGTCAGCTCGCATCGCTGCAACAGCGGTTTGGCCAGCGGTTCACCCGTGAACAGGCTGATGCCATTGGTGTGAGCAATCAGGTGCAGTCGCAACTGGTTGCTGGTGTTGTCCTTGATGAAGAGGCCCGCAAGATGTCGCTGGGTCTTTCCAAAGATCGTCTGGCACAGCTTGCCGCTGAAGACCCTGCCTTTCAGGGCCCCGACGGTCGTTTCAATCCTGCACAGTTTGATGCCATATTGCGCAATGCCGGCATGACCCCGCAGGGTTATCTCGATAGCCGCAGCAAGATTGCGCGCCGCCAGCAGATCGTCGAAGCCGTGGCTGACGGTATTACCGTGCCCGATACGCTGCTCAAGGCCGTTGCGACCTATAAGGGTGAATCGCGCACCATCGATTATATCTCGATGCCGAAATCATTCATCACCGACATTCCCGCGCCAAGCGATGCGGATCTGAAGACCTATTTCGATGCAAACAAGGAAGCTTACGGTGCTCCGCAGTACCGCAAGATCACCTATGTAAAGCTTGAACCAAAGGATATTGCTGACGAGGCGTCGGTTTCGCCTGAAGAAATCAAGGCTGAATACGACAAGAACATCGCCCGTTATACCTCGCCGGAAACCCGCACCATCGAGCAATTGACCTTCGCCAATGCCGAAGCGGCCAAGGCTGCGCATGACCGGCTTGCCGCCGGAACATCGTTCGAAGACGAGGTAAAAGCTGAAGGCAAGACCATGAACGATGTGGGCCTTGGCACCTTCCAGCGTAACGCCCTGCCCGACCAGACCATTGCTGATCCAATCTTCAAAATGCAGGCTGGCAATGTCAGCGATGTGATTACCGGTGCTTTTGGCCCGGTCATTGTTCGCGTAACCGCTGCGACACCCGAAGTGGTCAAGCCGCTGGCTGACGTCGAAAAGGACATTCGCGAAACCATTGCCCTGACCCTCGCCGCTACATCGGTCATGTCCGTGCATGACGCCTATGAAAATGCCCGGGCTGATGGCGCAACCATGGCGGATGCTGCGGCCAAGCAGAATCTGAAAATGGTGACGATAGACGCCATTGATCAGTCGGGCCGCGGGCCGGACGAAAAGGAAATTCCCAATATTCCGTTCGGAGAAAACCTGCTGACCGCCGCTTTCCTTGCCGATCAGGGTTTTGACAATGAACCGCTCAATGTCGGACCGAACAGTTTCCTTTGGTACGACGTTGCAGGCATTACGCCAGCACGGGATCGCACGCTTGATGAAGTGAAGGCGCGTGTGACGGAAAACTGGCGCACAGCCGAGCTTGAAAAGCGTCTGAACGAGAAAGCCGAGGAAGTGCGCAAGCGCGTTGCTGCGGGTACCTCGCTTGACGATATCGCTGCCGAACTCAAGTTCACCAAGGAAACCAAGCGTGGCATTACGCGCCAGTCCAAGGATACGGATCTGGGTGAAGGCGGCGTTGCCTCGGTATTTGATGGCGCGGATGGTCTGGTAGGTGTAACCGAATCTGCGGCGGATCAGTCGAAGCTGATCTTCAAGGTTACGGAATCAATTGAACCGATGAATGTCGGTGCGGATTCACTGAGTAAAGCCGAGAAAGATTCGTTCACCTCGCGGCTCTCCGATGATCTGCTCGACCAGTTGGTCATGCAGTTGCAGACTGTCTACCCCGTGTCCATCAACAAGACTGTTATTGATCAGGCGCTCGCCCGCCAATGATTGCTGTGAGATCGAGAAATGGCTGAACTGAAACGTTTCATCGGTATTGCGGCGGCGGGAAAGGTTCTTTCCCGCGAGGAGGCTGTCGAGGCTTTCGATATCATGATGTCCGGACAGGCCACCCCTGCACAGATCGGCGCCCTGTTGATGGCCCTGCGGGTGCGCGGTGAACAGGTTGACGAGATTGCAGGCGCCGTCTCCGCCATGCGCTCGAAAATGCTCACCGTAAAGGCGGTGCCCGGCGCTATCGATATTGTCGGTACGGGTGGTGATCAGTCCGGCTCCTATAATGTTTCAACCTGCGCCGCCTTTGTGGCTGCCGGTGCCGGTGTGCCGGTTGCCAAGCACGGCAATCGGGCGCTGTCATCACGCTCCGGTGCGGCTGATACACTGGCTGCGCTTGGGATTAATATCGAGATCGGTCCGGATCTGATCTCCACGTGCATCAAGGAAGCGGGTATTGGCTTCATGTTTGCACCATCGCACCATCCGGCAATGAAGCATGTAGGCCCTGCCCGCGTTGAGCTTGGAACCCGCACGATTTTCAATCTGCTCGGCCCCTTGACCAATCCTGCCGGTGTTACGCGCCAGTTGGTTGGTGTTTATGCGCCCGAATGGGTAGAGCCCATCGCGCAGGTGCTGAAGAATCTCGGTTCTGAATCCGTGTGGGTTGTGCATGGTGATGGTCTTGATGAAATCACTACCGCAGGTGTGACCAAGGTTGCGGCGCTTGAAAACGGTGTTATCCGTACATTCGAGATTGAACCGGAGACGTTTGGATTGCGCCGCGTTGATCCACAGGATCTCAAAGGTGGAACCGCCGATGAAAACGCGGTTTCGCTGCTTTCCGTTCTTGATGGTGCGCATGGCGCCTATCGCGATATCACCCTGTTCAATGCCGGTGCCGGACTGGTTATTGCGGGTGCCGCAGAAGATCTGAAAACCGGTATCAGCATGGCTGCCCATTCAATCGACAGCGGTGCAGCGCGAAATGTGCTAAAGAAGCTGGTCCACGTATCCAACAGCGAGGCAGTCTGATCATGGTCGATATTCTTCGCAAGATCGAAGCTTACAAGCGCGAAGAAATTGCCGCCGCCAAGGCGCAGTTTACCGTCGATGAGCTGAAGGCGCGGATCAAGGATCAGGAAGCGCCACGCGGTTTTCACAGGGCCCTGCTGGCAAAGCGTGCGGCCAATGAATTCGGTCTGATTGCTGAAATCAAGAAGGCCAGTCCTTCCAAAGGCTTGATTCGTCCGGATTTCAATCCACCTGCATTGGCAAAAGCCTATGAAGAAGGTGGTGCCGCCTGTCTTTCCGTGCTCACCGACGCGCCTTCGTTTCAGGGGGCACCGGAGTTTTTGACCAATGCCCGTGCGGCGGTAAGTTTGCCTGCGCTGCGCAAGGATTTTCTCTTCGACACTTATCAGGTGTTTGAAGCCCGCAGCTGGGGTGCCGACTGTATCCTGATCATCATGGCCAGTGTCGATGATGCATTGGCAAAAGCTCTGGAAGAGACCGCCTTTTCATTGGATATGGATGTGCTCGTTGAGGTACATGATGAAGCCGAGATGGAACGGGCGCTTAAGCTCACCTCGACGCTTCTTGGAATCAACAATCGCGATCTGCGCACGTTCAATGTTGATCTTGCCGTATCGGAACGGCTTGCCAAAATGGTGCCCGCCGACAAGCTGCTCGTCAGCGAAAGCGGTGTGTTCACCCATGCGGACTGCCAGCGTCTGGCGAAATCCGATATCGGCACCTTCCTTGTTGGTGAAAGCCTGATGCGTCAAAGCGACGTGGCCGCTGCAACCCGTGCGCTTCTGCATGGCTCATCGGAACAACAGACAAGCGCCGCATGAACACGACAAAGCTGACCCATCTCGACAGTTCTGGTGCCGCCCATATGGTCGATGTCGGTGACAAGGCCGAGACCGAGCGGGTTGCTGTCGCCGAAGGTTATGTGCGGATGCGGCGCGAAACGCTTGATCTCATCCTTTCCGGCAATGCCAAAAAAGGCGATGTGATCGGTACGGCCCGTATTGCCGGGATCATGGCCGCCAAAAAGACCCATGACCTCATACCGCTCTGCCATCCGCTGCTGTTGAGCAAGATCACTGTTGATATCGACGCGGATAGTTCCTTGCCGGGCCTGCATGTGCGCGCGACGGTCAAACTATCAGGGAAAACCGGCGTTGAGATGGAAGCACTGACAGCCGTTTCCATTGCCTGTCTGACCATCTATGACATGGCAAAGGCTGCCGATAAGGGCATGATAATCCAAGGTATTCGACTTCTGGAAAAATCCGGTGGCAAATCCGGCGACTGGTCAGCGGACGGGAATTGAACATGGCAGGCCTTCTTCCCGTTGACGAAGCGCTGCGGCGCATCCTTGCCAATGTTGATCTGCTGAACTCCGAGACTGTCGCGCTTGGTGAAGCGGGCGGCCGCGTTCTCGCTGCTGATCTGCATGCCAAACGCCAGCAACCACCTTTCGCGGCCTCCGCGATGGATGGTTATGCCGTGCGTGCTGATGATGTGGCCAATGTGCCCGTTCGTTTGAAACTTGTGGGCCAGTCTGCCGCCGGACATGCGTTTCAGGGCTCGCTGAATACTGGCGAGGCGGTGCGCATCTTTACCGGCGCGCCAGTACCTGATGGTGCTGATAGCGTGGTCATTCAGGAAAACACCATTGCTCATGGCGATGAAGTCGAAATTTCCGAGACCATTGCCTTTGGCCGCAACATCCGCAAAGCGGGTCTCGATTTTAACAGTGGCGACGTGCTGCTCGACGCTGGCCGCCAGCTTGACTCGTCCGCGCTTGCCCTCGCCGCATCGGCCGATCATCCGCAATTGTCCGTTATCAGGCGTCCGCGTGTAGCTATATTGGCAACCGGCGATGAACTCGTCAGCCCCGGTGAACCCTATCGCCCTGATCAGATCATCGCATCGAACGGTTTTGGTCTGGCTGAAATCGTGCGCAATGCGGGCGGCATCGCTATTGATCTTGGCATTGCAGAAGATCGTCTGGAAGCCTTGAGCGATGCGCTTGATCGTGCCATTGCCGCCAAGGCCGATATTCTGGTGACACTGGGTGGTGCTTCGGTCGGTGATCATGATCTGGTGCAGCCAGCATTGGCGGCGCGCGGCATGGAACTGGATTTCTGGAAGATTGCCCTGCGACCCGGCAAGCCGCTGATGTTCGGCCATCTGCAAGGCATGCGCATTCTCGGGCTTCCCGGAAATCCCGTTTCGAGCCTGATCTGCGCGCATATTTTCCTGACGCCGCTTATCCGCGCGTTCATGGGATTGCCACATGCGCCTGATCTTCGCGCTGCAGTTCTGGGCATCGACATGCCTGTTAATGACCAGAGGCAGGATTATATCCGCGCCCGCATCGTCACCGGCGCTGATGGCACACTGACCGCAACGCCGTTTCCGCTGCAGGATTCGTCCATGCTGAAATTTCTCGCCGACGCCAATGGCCTGATCATTCGCGAGCCGCATGCAACTGCCTTAGCGGCGGGTTCGCCCTGCACCATCCTGATGCTGCGATAAACCAGACCTCTGGAGTCATGGGTCAGTCCACAACTCCAGAGCGGCATTGCCTGAGAGCAACCCAAGGCAATTTTGGTACGAGAATCAGGCGGTTATCCGGTGCTCTTTCCGGTCGCTTTCCGTTACATTGGCAAGATCGATCGCCTTTTGCAACTTAGCCGCATGTCTAAATGATGGTTCCAAGGTCTTACCCTGTTTGACCGCCTCAACAAACCGCTGATAGTTCGTCGCAACCGGCTCAACCTCGACCTCTTTCCACGTTGCCGTTTCGATGTCCTCGCCAAGGCAGACAAGCAGTTTCGAACCGTCATGACGATGCACTACCTCGAACGCACCCTTGTCGCCATAGACGCGCAGACGCAGTTCGTTGACATGCCCCGTGGCCCAGCGGCTTGAATGGACAACGCCAAGCGCGCCATTGGTGAAGCTCACCGTCATGGTAAAACTGTCATTGGCATCGAGTTCATATTCGCCAATGCGGTTGTGGGGCGCCTTGTCGAAGGCTTTGAGACGGCAAAAGACCTCGTCGATTTCCGTATCGGTGCCATAGACAACGAAATCGAGAATGTGAACACCAACATCGCCGAGCGTGCCATTGGAGCCGTGCTTTTTCGACAGACGCCAGAGCCAGCGGCTTTCCGTCTGCCAGTCGCCCCACATTTTCGCGACAAGCCAGCTTTGCAGATAAGACGCTTCGACATGCTTGACCTTGCCGATCTGGCCACTTGTCACCAACTCGCGTGCTGCCTGCAACTGCGCGACATTGCGATAGGTCAGGTTGACCATGCCGACGAGGTTGGCCGCCTCGATCTTGTCGGCCATTTCCTTGGCATCCTCGTAATTGGCCGCAAGCGGTTTTTCGCAAAACACATGCTTTCCTGCCGCGATGCACTGCAAGGTTGTGGCGTGATGGATACTGTCGGGCGTCACATTGGCGACCGCATCAAACTCACCCCATGCAAGTGCTTCTTCGAGCGATGTAAAAGCCCGTTCGATATTGTATTCGGCGCGGAATGCTTCGGCACGGCCGGGATCGACGTCAACTGCGCCCGCCAGTGTTACCCCTTCGATAGCAGCGAAAGCCTTCGCGTGGGAATTGGCCATACTGCCGGTACCCAAGATCAAAAGACGCATTGGTCCAGTCCTTCAAATGAATGTGCCGCGCACTGAAGACAGGCGCAGGCATTGATATGACAGCTGTTTGAGGTGGCCGCGCAAACGGCCACCATGTCGGATCAAAATCCTAGCGGAAACCTTCCTCGCCAGCTTCATGCAGGCTGCCGCCGCGTGCGGTGATTGGCTCAATGGCCTGTTCAACCGGCACATTGGGCGCGGTGTTGAGCAGCGGATAGCGATTGGGGTTGTATGCCCAATTCACCGCATTGCGCAGCACCAGCCCGACATTTGCATCGTGATAGGTTGGATAGGTTTCATGGCCAGGGCGGAAGTAAAATACATTGCCCGCCCCCTTGCGATAGGTCAGGCCGGAACGGAACACTTCGCCGCCCTGGAACCATGACACGAACACTGTTTCAAGCGGCTCCGGCACGGAGAATGGCTCGCCGTACATCTCTTCGTTTTCCAGCTCGAAATAGCGTGGCAGACCCTTGGCGATGGGATGACCGGGATTAACCACCCAGAGCCGTTCACGTTCGCCAGCTTCACGCCAATGCAACGCGCATGGCGAGCCCATCAGGCGTTTGAAAATCTTGGAGAAATGGCCGGAATGCAGGACGATGATGCCCATGCCTTCCCAAACGCGCTTGGCAACGCGTTCAACGATTTCATCGGCAACATCACCATGGGCGCGGTGACCCCACCAGATCAGGACGTCGGTCTCATCCAGTGCCTTCTCAGTCAAGCCGTGTTCCGGTTCCTGCAAAGTGGTTGTCTTGACAGAGATATTGCCATCGGACTTCAGCAGCTTGGCAATCTGGTTATGCATGCCTTCAGGATAGATTTCGGCGACGGTCTTGTTCATCTTCTCATGAACATTTTCGCCCCAAACGAGCGTGCGGATAGTCATTTTGTCTTCCTATTCATTGCGTATGCGTGGTTGGGAGGATGCTTTGGTTCAGTCTTAGTTTGACGCCGCCGGCCTGCCCGATTGATCGAAGCGGTGGACATTGTCGTTGATCGGCGAAATATGGAGCAGTTCGCCGGGCTGCTGGCTTGCAGTCCCGTCTTGCCTGACGACAAGCGGGTCCTTCGCGCCAATATCGATGTAGAGATAGGTTTCAGAGCCGAGATTTTCGGAAAGGATCAGCTTGCCATTCCAGGCGCCATCCTTCGGCTTGATTTCAAGATGTTCCGGCCGCACGCCGAGCGTATGGGCACGATACGTATCCGCGTGCTTTTCCGTCAGGAAGTTCATTTTCGGCGAGCCGATGAACCCGGCAACAAAGACCGATTGCGGCTTTTCATAAAGCTCAAGCGGTGTACCGACCTGCTCGACTATACCGTCACGCAGCACGCAGATGCGGTCGGCAAGCGTCATTGCCTCCACCTGATCGTGGGTAACGTAGATCATTGTGGTTTCGTGCATCTTTGCATGGAGTTTGGCGATCTCAAGCCTTGTCTGCACGCGCAGCGCCGCGTCAAGGTTGGAGAGTGGTTCATCGAACAGGAACACTTTTGGGTCGCGCACGATGGCCCGGCCGATGGCGACACGCTGCCGCTGGCCACCGGAAAGCTGCTTTGGCAGGCGGTCGAGATAGGGGGTGATCTGCAGCATTTCTGCCGCTTCGTTCACCCGCCGCTTGATCTCGTCGGCACCGCCTTTGGCGAGCTTCAAACCGAAAGCCATGTTGTCGAACACGGTCATATGCGGATAAAGCGCATAGGACTGGAACACCATGGCAATCCCGCGCTGGGACGGGGTCAGGCTGTTGACCACCTTGTCATCAAAGGCGAGCGTTCCGGCGGTGATGTCCTCAAGCCCTGCAATCAGGCGCAGCAGAGTTGACTTTCCGCAGCCTGATGGGCCGACGAACACCATGAATTCGCTTGGGCTGATTTCGAGATCAACGCCCTTGATGACATCGAACGTACCGAAGGACTTGCGAACATTATTGAGATGAATAGCTGTCATTTGAATTACCCCTTCACGCCACCGGCTGTGAGACCGGAAATAATCTTGCGTTGGAAAATCAGGACGAGAACAACGAGCGGCACCGTCACAATGACGGAGGCGGCCATGATCGTGCCCCACGGGATTTCATGTGCGCTGGCTCCTGATAGGAGCGCAATGGTGACGGGCACCGTGCGCACCTCTGTCGAGGAGGTGAATGTGAGTGCAAACAGGAACTCGTTCCACGCCGCGATGAAGGCGAGCAAGCCTGTCGTCACCATGGCTGGCCACATCAGCGGCAGAAAGACCTTGGTGATGATGACCCATGGCGTTGCCCCATCGACAATCGCTGCCTCCTCAATTTCAATTGGCAGGTCCCGCATGAAGGTGGTCAGCACCCAGACGGTGAACGGCAATGTGAAAATCGTATAGGAGAAGACGAGGCTCCACAGCGTGTTGTAGAGGCCGAGAAAGCGCACCACTTCGAAGAGGCCCGCGAGCACCGCAATCTGCGGAAACATCGATACGGACAGGATTGTCAGCAGCAGCAGCGAGCGGCCACGAAACCGCACACGCGCCAGTGCAAAAGATGCGGTGATGGCAATCAGCAGGGCAAGCAGCACCACCAGAGTGGCAACGATAAGCGAGTTCAGCAGATTGCGGGTAAAGCTACCGGCGTTGATGACCGAAACATAGTTCTCCAGAGAGAACGATGTCGGAAAATACTCGACGGTGAAAAGCGCACTGCCGGTTTTGAAGCTGGTGATGATTGCGTAATAGAACGGAAAGACCGCCAATACGACAATCAGGGTGACGAGCGCATAAAACGCCGTGTTTTTGGTGAGATTCCAGATCATCAGCGGTCTCCTCCATCGAGGCGCACGCGGCCAAGCCAGATCGCCAGAACGGTCATCAGGGCAATCGTCAGGAACAGCAACGTCGATTGTGCCGAGCCATAGGCGAATTTGTCAAACTCGATCAGGTTTTCACGCGCCAGCACCGACATGGTTTTTGTCTGCGAACTGTTGGGCGTAAGCACATAGATCAGATCGAAAATGCGCATGGCATCGAGCAGGCGGAAAATGATGGCGACCATTAGTGCCGGCCTGATCAATGGCAGCGTAATGCGGAAGAACTGGCGGATCGGATGAACACCATCGATGTGCGCGGCTTCATAAATGTCCTTGGGCACCATTTGCAGGCCCGCTAGAATGAGCAGCGCCATGAATGGTGTGGTTTTCCAGACATCGACAATCAGCACTGCGGTCATCGCCGTATCGGCGCTTGCTGTCCAGGCAATGGGCTGGCTGATAAAGCCGAGCCGCAGGAAAAGATCATTGAGAATGCCGAACTGGTCGTTCAGCATCCAGCCCCAAAGGCGGGCCGACACGATGGTCGGGATTGCCCATGGGATGAGAATAGCAGCACGGACAATGCCCCTGCCCTTAAACTCGGCATTCAGCACAAGCGCAACGATCATGCCGAAGAAGGCTTCGAGCGCCACGGAGATGATGCTGAAGCGCACGGTATTCCACACCGCGTTCCACCATGTTGGATCAACCAGCAGGCCCGAAAAGATTGTGCGGCCGCTTTTCAGCTGTATCCATGAGAGGTAATTCTTGAACCCAACCCATTTCGCCGCGCTCATATTGGTGAGCGAAGCGTCGGTGAAAGAGAAATAGATCGTCCGAAGCAATGGCCAGCCGGCAACAATGGCAAGCGCAATGATCATCGGGATGAGAAACAGCTGCGCTGAACGGGCGCGCTGTCGCATAAGTTCTGAACGTGCGGTGGAAGGCGTCATAATCGTATTCCTGCCCGTAAGGTTCTGGTTGAAACGAAAACGTCAGGCAAACGGTGCGAAYGGGGTTCGGGAGGTGATGAATACCATCCGCACCGTGCCCTTCTGCCGGCAGATATCTACCAGCTGTCTCCTTTGAGTTCGGTCAGCTTGGCTTCCAGAACCTCAAGGTTTTCGGCCGCAGTGCCATTGCCCGACAATGTGTCGTGCACGGCGCTCCAGAACATGTTGGACACTTCGTTATACTTCACCTTCGTTGGTGCCGAAGGACGCGGAACCGAGTTTTCAAACACGGCTTTCCAGTTTGGGATCAGCGGTTGGGCTGCTGCGACATCCTTGTCATCGTACAGCGCCTTGATGGTTGGCATGCTGGCAAGAGCAATCGCCCGCGCCTTCTGCTGTTCGGGCGAGCCGAGGAACATGGCAAGCTTGATCGCCTCCTCGGGTGATTTCGAATATTTGGAAACCGCAAGATTCCAGCCGCCGAGCGTTGCCGCAGAATTTTGACCTTCCTTGCCGCTTGGCAAAGGTGCCACATCGAATTTGCCCTTGATCGTGCTGCCATCGGCACCGCCAAGCGCATAGGCGTAAGGCCAATTGCGCATGAAGACAGAATTGCCCGTCTGCCAGACCCCGCGTGCTTCTTCTTCCGTATAGGCGAGCACACCCTTTGGCGAAATGGAATCGACCCAGCCCTTGGCACGGTCTATGGCAGCGGCCGCGTCGGGATTGTTTATGGAGATGGTACCATCAGCCTCAACGATCTGTCCGCCACCTGATGATTTCACCCATTCAAGCGCATTGCAGGTCAGGCCTTCATAGGCATTGGCCTGAAATACAAAGCCGTAAATGCTCTTGTTACCGGCAGCGCGCTCGCCATCCTGAATTTCCTTGGCGGTAGCCGCCATCTCATCCCAGGTCTTTGGCACTGCTTTCTTGTACTTCTCAAGAAGGTCCTTGCGATAATAGAGCGCCGGAGCATCCGTGAACATCGGCAATGCTACCAGCTTGCCATCCACGGTCTGGCTTTCGATGATCGAGGGAATATGCTGATCAATGACGTCTTTGGCTGCGGGCTTCAGATCGAGAAACTGGTCGGCCAATTGCGGTGCCCAGATCACGTCGGTGCGGTAAACGTCAATATCGGTATTTCCGGCAGCAAGCCAAAGGCGGTACTGGCCGAAATTATCGGAACTATTGGCAGGCATGGCAACAATTGAAACCTTGTTGCCCGTTGCCTTTTCAAACTGGTCGAGCTGGCTGCGCAGAAACTCGCGTCCATTGCCTGTATCACCCGAGACGATCGCAAGATTTGCAGCGAATGCACCCGAAGCCAGCAAAGTGGTGGTCAAAAGGGTTGCAATAAATGATTTGGCTTTCATGATTTCCTCCCAAAAATCTGATGGAATCGGATCACTTGCATCGTGGTGACGCCAGTTTCCCCTCGTAAAACTCCTCCTGAAGCGCTTTGGTAAACTCTTTCAAATCATAAATTCAAAGCGCTTTGAATGAAAAATGGCAAAGCTGTTTTGAACTGTCAAGCCGCAAATTGGCTATTGCCTTGGAGCCTTACATTCCCAGATTGATCATTTTCCAATATTATTATTGAATAACAATGTATTGTATTGCGATGCTCACATCATAAAAAGCTGGTATTTGCCTTGTCGAAACTCGGGGCTGATAACCGTAGATCACAATGTTGCGAGAAATTACTCAAAGCGCTTTGAATTTTTGCTCTGGTTGTGTTTATTATTTGCAGTCATATCTGCGCTGCGGACATAGCGTTCCGGTCACCGGAATGTTTGGCTGCCTTGCCTGATCGTATTGAATACTGGATTGCTGCCATGAAACTTAAGGAACTGGCCGACCAATTGGGACTTTCGCAGACAACAGTCAGTCGCGCCCTGAACGGCTATCCTGAGGTTAACAAGGCAACGCGTGAGCGCGTCAGTGAGGCCGCTCTCAAATTCGGTTACAGTGCCAATGCCAATGCACGCCGCCTCGCCATTGGTCGCATCGGTGCTATCGGCATTTTGATGCCGCGCGACCGCAGCGAACGCTTTGGCCCGCACACGAGCGAGTTTTTCTCCGGTCTGGCCGAGCAGCTTTCCCTGCATGAGATGGATTTGCTGATGAGCCCGAGCATCAACAATGATGAACTGGCAGCCTACAGGCGACTGATTTCCAGCAAGCGCGTCGATGGCATTATCATAACCGGCCCTACCCTGATGGATGAACGGGTTGCCATGCTCACCGAGGCGAAGTTTCCTTTTGTGCTGCATGGACGCACCAACATAACAGCGCCGCATGCCTGGCTCGATATCGACAATGCCGGTGCATTCCGTCAGGCAACATCGCATCTGCTTGATCTTGGTCACCGTCATGTCGCGATGATCGACGGCCTCAAGGGACATACATTTTCCGAGCATCGCGAAATGGGGTATCGCGAGGCGCTGGTGGAACGCGGCCTTCCCGTTGATCCGCGTTTTATCGTGCATGAGCGCTTTTCTGATGAGACGGGCTTCCACGAGGCGCAGCGGCTTTTATCCTACGCGCCGCATCCAACAGCTATCCTTGCCGGTTCCATGATGACAGCGCTTGGCGTCTTCCGCGCCATTCGCTCCAAGGGTTATGAATTGGGCAAGGAAGTCTCTGTCATCGCCCATGATGACGTTTTTCCCTATCTCAACGCCAGCAACATGGTCCCTGCCATGACGACAACCCGCTCCTCGATCCGCTCGGCCGGTTCGCGCATTGCCGAATTGCTGGTACGGGTGCTGGACGGCGAGCCGGTGGAAAACATCCACGAGATATGGCCCGTCGAGCTTGTCCTGCGCCAATCCAGCGGACCGCCCATCGCCCCGCGCCGTTAACCCAGTCGATGATGGTTACAAGTTCGGAGCTCTGAGCGATTCTGACGATAGGTGTTCTGCAGTTGATGGATAACATTCCCGAAATTGTCACTTCCACGACGAAACGAACCTTCATTTTCGCGCAGAATTTTTGGCATCGGCCTCCGCCAAAGCTCGTGTAGCGTCAACATAATCTTGAGCAGAGGCTTTCTGCCATAGTTCCTTGGCTTTGACCTCATCCTTAGCTAAACCGTCGCCTTGAAAATACATAAGACCAAGGTTGTATTGAGCCATTGCCAATCCCTGATCAGACGCTTTACGTAACCACACTTCGGCTTGCTCATTATCTTTTGGGATATCGACGCCAGTGATATATCTGAGTCCGAGTTCGGCTTGAGCTTGTGCGAGACCTTGGTCGGCGGCTTTTTTCA
Source organism: Phyllobacterium sp. TAF24 (assembly GCF_052113785.1). Taxonomy (NCBI): domain Bacteria; kingdom Pseudomonadati; phylum Pseudomonadota; class Alphaproteobacteria; order Hyphomicrobiales; family Phyllobacteriaceae; genus Phyllobacterium; species Phyllobacterium sp. TAF24. Next base: position 21,696 of record NZ_JBFRDN010000016.1, read on the forward strand.
ACCAGCTGAGCGCTAAAACATCGTCTTTGGTGACACCTTGGCCGGAAAAGTAATGTAGTGCGAGGTTGGCTTCGGACATCGCCAATCCTTGTTCGGCGGCCTTACGGTATAGTTCCACAGCTTTTTCATCGTCCTTAGCTATTCCGGTACCGCTTTCATATCTTCGCCCAAGCTCATTTTGTGCCACAGAGAGTCCTTGTGCTGCAGCTCGCGCGAACCATGCGACAGCTTGCACGTCGTCCTTTGGGAGACCCTTGCCACTCGTATATTGCTGGCCCAGATTAAACTCCGCCAGGGCCACTCCTTGATCAGCGGCTTTCCGGTACCATTTCACCGCATAGACTTCGTCTTGGGATACGCCGAGTCCTCGTGAATAATAAAGGCCGAGATTAAGTTGCGCGAAGGCATTTCCCCGATCCGCAGCTCTTTGAAACCATTTGACCGCCTGTACAAAGTCTTGCAGCGTGGCTCGACCTTCTTGATACATAATTCCCAGCTGAAATTGAGCTTCCGGAAGTCCTTGTTCAGCTGATTTTCGAAACAGGTCCAATGCTGTATGAATATCGGCTGATACACCGGATCCTTTGTTATAGAACAAGGCAAGATTATACTGAGCTCGGGCATCGCCAGCATCTGCGGCTTTTTTGTACCATTCAGCGGCCGATACAAAATTCTGTTCTGTCCCTAATCCGCGTTCATACAAGACACCGATTGTAAACTGAGCGTCAGTATCGCCATTCTTAGCCAGCGGTTGCAGTTTGAAAAAAGCCTTGTCGTAATTCCCGGCAGCGATATCGTTATTTGCACCCGCTAATCCACCTGCTACTGCTGGGGATGATATGGCAAGCACCAACCCTATCATCAGAGCTGAGCGTATGGATTGCATAAAGCTTCCAACTGACTGTCGCCAGATCACCGCAAGGTTTGATTTCATAATGTCCCCCGACACATAGGTCCGCCACATGTGTTCAATTTGGCAGACCCATCATATATAACTTGGCGACCTATCCAGCCAATACCAAATGCTGCGGTATAAACTTTGCTGATTCTAGGCTTTCAGTGCGGTGTTTGTTCACGGCAAACGTTATGCCCCACGGACACTGAAACGAACTGCTGAACAGATCATCAGCGCCAGAATGAAGCTAATTGCAAATTGTTGACCATCACGCCGAGCGTATGCAACGGAATATTAAGCACTTGTAGAACAATGCTGGAACAGATAGTGTTTGTTCTGGTTTTGTTTTTCCGATTCCCTGCTAAAGGATCGCCGATGCTCACGCGTAAACAACATGAACTTCTTCTCTTCATTCATGAGCGTCTGAAGGAGACGGGTATCCCGCCATCCTTCGACGAAATGAAGGATGCGCTGGATCTGGCTTCCAAATCCGGCATTCACCGGCTGATCACTGCGCTCGAAGAACGCGGCTTCATTCGCCGGCTTGCCAACAGGGCACGCGCGCTGGAAGTCCTGCGCCTGCCAGACTCCATTGCTCCGGGTCTCAACGCCCAGAGAAAGTTCGAGCCAAGCGTCATCGAGGGCAGTCTCGGGCGCAATGTTGCGCCGCCAAAGCCGCAGCCGCGTGCTTCCAACGACATGGATATGCCTGCCAATGTCAGCATTCCTGTCATGGGCCGGATTGCTGCCGGTGTGCCCATTTCCGCCATCCAGAACCAGACCCATATGCTGAGCCTTCCGCCGGATATGATCGGCAGTGGCGAGCATTATGCGCTTGAAGTTAAAGGCGACTCGATGATCGAAGCGGGTATTTTTGATGGCGATACCGTCGTTATCAAGCGCGGTGATACGGCCAACCCCGGTGAAATCATCGTGGCGCTTGTCGATGATGAAGAGGCAACGCTCAAGCGGTTCCGTCGCAAAGGAGCATCGATTGCCCTTGAAGCAGCGAATCCTGCCTATGAAACCCGGATTTTTGGACCGGATCGCGTGCAGGTACAGGGTAAACTCGTCGGACTCATCAGGCGTTACTGATCCGGATCGGCATCCCGTTCGCCGCTGTTCGGGATGCTCGCTTTTGTTTTTGGCTTATGTACACGTTCCGGCATGTTGCGTGCCGCTCGTGAGTGAACACGGTAAGTGTTCCATGGCCGATCTGGCGGTCCAATGGCATAGGTCAGGCTGGCTGAGATCAACCTTTGATCGAATGTTTGTTCGATCCTGGAAGCATTCATCGCTTCCCCATGCCCCTGTGTGACCGGCCCCTGTGTGACCGGGCCCAAGCGGATTTCCGCGGCGCCATTCAAAGCAAGATCGTGCAATGTGACCACCAATGTGCCGGGATTTGTGCACGCCGCATCCCTCCCCGCAAAGGCCAGCACGACAATATTTCCTTCACTGCAGGCTGCATTCTTTTGCGCCGGTTTATCCGTATAGGCGATGATGAGCCCGCCGGGTTCGCGCGCCGTACAAAGCTTGTCTGCGCATTCAAACATGCCGTTTGCAGCTTGTGCATTGGCCTTGACTGGTTTGATGATCTGCGCAAGCCCATAACCTTGCTGCCAGTTGTTCAGAATGAATGCGCCACCTTGCGACCGATTGATCATCAATGTTTCGCCATTACGCAGTCCCACCAGTCTGCCATCCTCCGATATGACAATATCCGGCGGTACGCTGCGCATCATGACGAGCGCGCCGATGGCCAATAGTGGCAGGCTGCACAGGCGCAGCCATGACGACAGGAACAGGAGGACAATCAATCCCGCACTCAGGAACAGCAGGCTCACTTGCGGCATTGGACCGAGATGGCCGCTGGGCGAAAGAGCCGCGACATGATTGGCAATAACAGTGAAGAGTTCAATCCCGCGCTCCATGACACGGAAGGGTAGCCAGTCCATATCGAAAGGCATGAGCAGCAACGCCAGAACGGCAAAGGGCATGACAAGGATGGATACCACAGGCAAGGCCAGCGCATTGCCGATCAAACCCAGTGGTGCCGTATTGTTGAAATGATAGACGGCAAAGATCGCACTGGCTGAACCGGCGACCAAAGACGTCATGGCGATGCCATTGATATGATCGATGATCTTGTCCGGCAATTGCAGAAGCAAACCATTGCGGCGTTTGCGTCGATTGTTCCGGGTTGCTTTGCGGGGTGACCACCAACCATAGAATGCGATCAGCGCCGCGGTGGCCGAATAAGACATCTGAAAACTTGGTCCCAGGATTTCATGTGGTGCGATGGCGATTGTAACGAGTGCCGCCAAGGCAACATTGCGCAATGAAAGCGCGGCGCGGTCCGCGATCATCGCAATAAGTATCACCGCCAGCATGACGAAGCTGCGCTGGGCGGCGACATCGAGACCAGAGAGTAGCAGATAAAATGCGCAGGCCAGCAGCGCGACAAAGGCTGAAAACTTCTTGATCGGATATCGTGCGGCGAATTCCGGGAAGAAGGCCAAGGAGGCACGCAAAGACCCCATGACGATGGCCGCAACAAGCGCCATATGGAACCCGGATATAGACAGGACATGCGACAAGCCGCTGAGCCGCATGGCATTGTTCGTCGCCTCACTGATGCCGTCACGCTGTCCGGTGATCTGCGATGCAGCAATTGCGCCCGGCTCGCCCTTGATCTGATGCTGAATATGGTTGGTGAGTTGCTGGCGCATGCCCGCCACCATCAGCAATATCTTGTCGGCGATCCCGGCAGGTTCCGTAAGCGATACAATTTCCGGCTTACCCAGAAAGAACCCGTTACCGCCGACACCATGGTAATAATTATGGAATGCGAAATCATAATTGCCCGGCCGTACAGGCCCCGATTGCGGACGCAGATGCACCAGACCTTGCAGGCTGGTGCCCGGCCCGGCATCGGCTGGCAATGAACGGGCTGATATAACAAGCCTTTCGGGCCTGTAGAGAAGCTGCGGGCGTTCGGTTGCAATGACATCCATAGTCAACCGCCAGCCGCCACGCTCGGGCCGACTGATGGCCACAATGCGGCCGGTCAAACGGGTGGTAATGCTTGAGCCAAGCATAGTTGTATCAAGGCGCATGGTTTCAAACTTGGCGCACAGCATGCCGGCGACGATGCACAGCACGATGGTCAGGCAGAGACTTACCAAGCGCCGGTTCACAGCCAGAAGTTTTAGCCCTGACAATGCGGTCAATCCAAAGAGAATGGCACTCAGTCTGGGTTCTGTTGGCAGGCTGAAATAGAGAACAGCGCCGCCACCGGCAAAGACAGGTACAAACAGAAAGAAATTGCCCCGATCATATTCCCGGCTGAATGCAAGAAGAACGCGCGATGGTATTTTCCGAACCCAATGCCATCCGGCAGCCACAGCGCGGCGTATCTTTGCAACAAGATTGCCCCGCTCGGGAAAATCAGGCTCGTCTTGGGGTATTTGAGTCGCAAAATCGGGCTCATCGACCGCTGGGCGATCAAAAAAGTGCCGTTCACTCGTTTGTGTACTGGTGACAGGGCGCCGCATTTGCCTCCAAATCTGCCAATGCCCTTGCACAGCAGCGCTCCTATGCTACATCAACGCCAGATCAAATCGATTGGATGTTAGGCTAATAGCCAAAGCCTCCGCTGGAGTACTTATGTCATCACCCGTTGTTACCCGTTTTGCACCCTCCCCGACCGGTTACCTCCATATTGGTGGTGCCCGCACGGCCCTGTTTAACTGGCTCTATGCCAAGCATACGGGCGGCAAGATGCTGCTGCGCATCGAGGATACGGATCGCGAACGCTCATCGGAAGCGGCGGTGACAGCTATTCTCGATGGCCTGAAGTGGCTCGGTCTCGAATGGGATGGCGATGCGATCTCGCAATATGAGCGTGCGCCGCGCCACCGCGAAGTCGCCGAAGAGCTGGTTGCCAAGGGCAAAGCCTATTATTGCTATGCTTCACAGGCCGAGCTTGAGGAAATGCGTGAGAAAGCCCGCGCCGAGGGCCGTCCGCCCCGCTATGATGGCCGCTGGCGCGATCGCGACCCAAAGGAAGCCCCTGAAGGCGTCAAGCCGGTTATCCGCATCAAGGCGCCGCAAGAGGGCGAAACCCTTGTGCGCGACCTCGTACAGGGTGATGTGCGCTTTCCCAACAAGGATCTCGATGATTTCATCATCCTGCGCTCCGATGGCAATCCGACCTATATGCATGCGGTTGTGGTTGATGATCATGACATGGGCGTCACCCACATTATCCGTGGTGACGATCACCTGACCAATGCCGCACGTCAGACGGTTATTTATGATGCCATGGGCTGGGATGTGCCTGTGATGGGCCATATTCCACTGATCCATGGTGCGGATGGTGCAAAGCTGTCCAAGCGTCACGGGGCGCTCGGCGTCGAGGCCTATCGTGCGATGGGCTACCTGCCTGCCGCCTTGCGCAACTATCTCGTGCGTCTTGGCTGGAGCCATGGCGATGATGAAATCATGTCTGACGCCCAGATGATCGAATGGTTCGAAATCTCCGATATCAATCGCGGTGCTTCGCGTTTCGACTTCCAGAAGCTGGAAGCGATCAACGGTCACTATATGCGTTTCTCCGATGATGCCGATCTGGTGAAGGCCATGGTCGACATTCTGCCTGAGATCGAAGGCGGCGCGGAGATTTTGGCGCGGCTGAATGATCGCACAAGACAGCAACTGCTGGCAGCAATGCCCGGCCTGAAGGAACGCGCCAAGACACTCGTGGAACTGGCGGACAGTGCAAAATATCTTTTTGCGCAGCGCCCGCTTGGTCTGGACGAAAAAGCGGCTGGCCTGCTCAATGACGAGGGCCGAAGCGTACTATCGGGCGTTTTTCCGGCACTTTCCGGGGTTAATGACTGGACTGCCGAGGCTCTGGATGCTGCAGTGCGTGTTCATGCGGAAAATACCGGCCTGAAACTTGGAAAAATCGCCCAGCCGCTGCGTGCCGCATTGACCGGAAGAGCAACATCTCCCGGTGTTTTTGACGTTTTGGCGGTGCTCGGCCGTGAAGAGTCATTGGGCCGTATTGAAGACCAGATAAAAGGTTAATCCATAGCCCCGACGGTGCATTTTTTGCATTGCAACATTGCGCCGTTCGGGTACGGTGACGTGCCTGAGACAATCAGGAGAAATACCTCGTAAAGAGGGTCAGTGCTTTGGGCCAGTGTGAAGCATACTGGAATTTGAAGTAACTCGTGTCCTTTCGTTTCCGAAGCTCAACGAGAGCCTATTGCTCAAGCAGCGGGTTTTGGAATTGGTACACGGGATGTCAGCGGGAGCTGAAGCAAGAAAGGAACGGCAATGTCTGAGAATAGCGTCAACATCGATCTGAATGGTCACGAGTTTGCGTTACCGATAAAACAAGGCACCATCGGACCTGATGTCGTGGACATTGGAACACTCTACAAGAACACCGGTGCGTTCACTTACGATCCGGGTTTTACATCCACAGCCTCCTGCGAGTCGCAGATCACCTATATTGACGGTGATGAAGGCATTTTGCTGCATCGCGGCTATCCAATCGAACAACTCGCTGAAAAAGGTGATTTTCTCGAAACCTGCTATCTGCTGCTTTACGGCGAACTGCCGACAAAGAGCCAGAAGCATGATTTCGATTACCGTGTGACGCACCACACCATGGTGCATGAACAGATGTCGCGCTTCTTCAGCGGCTTCCGCCGTGACGCCCATCCCATGGCTGTCATGGTTGGCTGTGTTGGCGCCCTGTCCGCCTTCTATCACGACTCAACCGATATTTCCGATCCGCATCAGCGCATGGTCGCGTCGATCCGCATGATCGCGAAGATTCCGACCCTGGCTGCGATGGCTTACAAGTACCACATCGGTCAGCCCTTCGTTTATCCGAAGAACAATCTCGATTTCGCAACCAACTTCCTGCACATGTGCTTTGCTGTGCCATGCGAAGATTACGTGCCGAATCCGGTTCTTGCCCGCGCAATGGACCGGATTTTCATTTTGCACGCTGATCACGAGCAGAATGCATCGACATCAACGGTCCGCCTTGCCGGATCATCCGGCGCCAATCCGTTCGCCTGCATCGCGGCCGGTATTGCCTGCCTCTGGGGCCCTGCCCATGGCGGCGCCAATGAAGCAGCGCTGAACATGCTTGGCGAAATCGGTACGGTTGACCGCATTCCCGAGTTCATCAACCGCGCCAAGGACAAGAACGATCCATTCCGCCTGATGGGCTTTGGTCACCGCGTTTACAAGAATTACGATCCGCGCGCCAAGATCATGCAGCAGACGACGAAGGAAGTTCTGGCCGAACTCGGCATCAAGGACGATCCATTGCTCGATGTTGCGATGGAACTGGAGCGTATTGCGCTCACCGATGAATATTTCATCGAGAAGAAGCTCTATCCGAATGTCGATTTCTACTCCGGCATCACCTTGAAGGCACTTGGCTTCCCCACCACCATGTTCACGGTTCTGTTCGCCGTTGCCCGCACGGTTGGCTGGATCGCCCAGTGGAAGGAAATGATCGAGGACCCGCATCAGAAGATTGGCCGCCCGCGCCAGCTTTATACCGGTGCGACCCAGCGCGATTACGTGCCAGTCGGCAACCGCAAGTAAGCGCAGTCGAAACTCATGAAAAAGGCGCCGATTGGCGCCTTTTTTATATTCTCCGTCACGATTGCTGTTTTATGTATTCGAGCACTTTTTCAGCGGCAATATCGCCGGAAGGCCTTTCTGTTCGCATCAGGTCGGCGATCTCGTCAAAACCGTCGAGTTGTAGCGAACGGGCGTAGCCCGGCCGCAGCAACTGTTCGATTTCCCGCGCGAGTGGACCGGGACGAACAAACTGGTTGAAATATTCCTGAACGACACGTTTATCGGCAATGATATTCGGCAGGGCCGCGCTCCAGACCTTGATGCGCGGCGCAATGAACATCCGCGCCAACCAGTCGGGCCTATAGGATAAAACCGTCGGAATGCGCGCCAATGCGAGTTCGAGTGATACGGTGCCTGAAGCTGCCAAAGCGGCATCGGCTTCGGCAAAAGCTTTCAATCGTTCCGCTTCGCCCACCACAATGTTGGGCTGGACTTTCCAGTCCGCTGTCAATTGCCGCACGAGTGGCTCAACTTTGGGAAGTGTCGGCAAGGTCAGTGTGAAGCGGTTTCCACGGCTCGCCAATAGTTCAATAGCTTCGCCGAAGGGTTTGGAAAGACTGGTAATTTCCGCTTTGCGCGAACCTGGCAGCACGATAATGCTGTGTTGCGCCCTGTCACCCAATTTCCCTTCCCGCGCGCGATTCGTTTTCGCAGCCTCCAGCAAGGGCGCATGCGTGACGAGACGGTGACCAACATAGGTGGCGGGTGGTCCGTCAAGGTCTTTCAGCGCCTGCACTTCGAACGGCAAAATCGCCAGAACATGATCGATGTAGCCGCGCATGGCTTTGGCGCGCTCCGGTCGCCACGCCCAGACCGATGGGCTGATGTAATTGATAATGGGAATAGCCGGGTCGGCAGCCCTCACCTTGCGCGCCACCCGGTGGGTGAAGTCAGGACTATCTATAATAATAAGGCAATCGGGTTTTGCCGCAACGATTGCGCCAGCCACCTGCGATATGCGGCGGATGAGCTGCGGCAGTTTCGTGACGATTGCCGTCAATCCCACCAAGGCAATTTCATGCTGATCAAACAATGAGTTGAGACCAAGGGCCTGAAGATGTTCGCCGCCGACACCCATTAGCGTCACTTCGCCGGGATATTGCCGCCGCAAGGCCTGAACCAGATCGGCACCAAGCAAGTCGCCAGACTCTTCACCCGTGACGATGGCAAGGCGTAGCGGCTTTGACGTGGCCATTATTCGGCCTCCTGCGCGAAGGTCTCGATAAAAATACCGGCTTCATTGGCCGCGGCAATGGTTTCGGAGTAACCCAGGATCAGCGTCCGCCGGGATTCGATGGCAATGCCCTTCAAACCGGCTTTGACTGCATTCTCAACGGTGCTGATGCCAATGGCGGGCAAATCCGCGCGCACTTCCTGCTGCGGCTTGGCGCATTTCACCAGCACCCCGCCCTTACGGTTGATCCGTTTGGCGATACGCAGTTCGGCTACCCGCTGCAGCATGGCGTCAGTACCCTCCACGCCCTCAAGTGCCACCACACGCCGGCCAACGGCAATTGCAGCCTGCCCGATATCGAGTGAACCGATCATAACAGCTGCTTTACGGGCCGCCTGCATATCGGCGATGCTCTCCTTGTCGGCTTTCTTCCGGGTGATGGTTCCCACATCAGGCGCAAGAATATCCGGAACAATTTCGTGGGCGCCAACGACCCTGAAACCATAGGATTCGATGGTTGAAATCACCGCTTTGAGCAATCCGTCATCGCCAAGCCTGAATGCGCGCATGAAGCGGTACAGGGCAACGAGGTTGCCATTGCCCGGATGCAATGCCGCTGAGAATTCCGGCCTGTGGCGTATGCCGCCTGCCAGAACCACATTGGAAATATCTGATGATTTCAGAATCTTCATCAAGCCACCAAGCTCGACAATCGAAATCTCCGCATGTTTGCGTGCGTTGATTTCAGGCGAGGCTTCTCCTTTGATTGCTATGATCAAGGGATCAGCACCCTGCCTGTGCAAGCTTTCGGCTATTGCAATGGGAAGAAGCCCATTGCCGGCAACAATCGCTGTACGGCCTGTTATGGCCGCTGGCAACGCTGGATCGGTGGGTTTAGCTGTTGTCGTCACTGTCGCTGGTCTCGATTCCGGAACCGAGGGGCGGCGTGCAGTAGTGACGTTTGGTATCAGCGAGAATGAAATCGATCAGATCGATAACCGCTGGCGACTGAGAAAACTCAAGCCGCACATCTTCCGCCCGTTTGTAAACCGGTTTGCTGCGGTCAAACAGCATACGCACCGCGTGACGAAGATTGTGAATCTCCGGGCGCGCCATCCCCGAGCGTTTCATGCCGACAATATTCAGACCGGCAAGATAGGCGTGATTGCCGATAGCCATGCCGTAGGGCACCACGTCTTTGGCAACGGCCGCAAGGCCGCCAATGAAAGCATGATGACCAACACGCACAAACTGATGCAGCGCTGCCCCACCCCCGATAATGACATTATTACCAACCGTGACATGACCGCCAATCATCACATTGTTGGAAAAGGTCACGTTATCGCCAATGTCGCAATCATGCGCCACGTGCGAATAGGCCAAAAACATGCAATTGTCGCCAACGGTCGTATATCCACGGCTGCTATCCGTGCCACGATGCATGGTGACACCTTCGCGAATGGTGCAGTTCCTGCCGATGGTGAGCGTCGTGTGTCCGCCCTTGTGCTTGGTGTTTTGCGGGTCCCCGCCCAAAATAGCATTTGGATAGACTTTGGAACCATCGCCAAGCGTCGTCGCGCCTATAATGACCGCATGGCTTAATATGCTGACATCGTTGCCGATGACAGCTTCCGCGCCAATATGGCAGAATGGACCGATATTTACCCTGTCGCCAATCTTTGCGCCCGCTTCAATAATCGAAGTGGGATGAATGCTGGAATTGGACATCAAGCGCCGGTCTCGTCGTCATCGGGGAAGCTGACCATGGCTGCAACTTCGGCTTCTGCAACCTTGACGCCATCCACTTCGGCCACGCAGCTGTATTTGTGGATATTGCCACGCTGCTTGACCTTGGTCACGCGCAGCTTGAGCTGATCACCGGGTACCACAGGCTTGCGGAACTTGGCACCATCAATGGTCATGAAGAAGACCTTGCCGGGCTTACCGCTGCCATTATGGAACAACACGATTGCGCCAGCAGTCTGGGCCATAGCTTCAATGATCAGAACACCGGGCATGATTGGCAATTCGGGAAAGTGTCCGGCGAAATGCGGCTCATTGATGCTGACATTCTTGATGCCCGTTGCTGACTCATCGCGATCAATATCAACAATACGATCAATCAACAGAAAGGGATAGCGATGCGGCAGGTTTGCCAGAAGCTTCTGGATGTCCGCGACGCCAAGAGTGCTCGCCTGTACATTTTCATTCATCTGAACTGCTCTCCTTCTTGGTTCGGGACATCGCGCGAACACTCGCAATCTCGCGGAACCATTGCTTGAACGGCTGGGCGGGCGCACCGGCCCACCGCTCGCCATCCGGAATATCATTCATAACACCGCTTGCAGCAGCAATTTCAACGCGTGAACCGATGTTGACGTGATCCTTGATACCGACACTGCCACCGAGCATTGTCATATCACCGAGCACGACACTGCCGGAAATGCCACATTGCGCAGCAATCACGCAATGGCGTCCAATACGAACATTGTGGGCAATTTGCACGAGATTGTCGATTTTCGTACCTTCACCGATAACCGTATCCGCCAAAGCGCCGCGATCAACCGTGGTGTTGGCACCGATCTCGACATTATCCTGAATAATAACGCGGCCAAGCTGGGGCATCTTGTCGAGTCCGGCTTTACCCGGAACATAGCCAAAGCCGTCCTGCCCGATACGCACTCCGGGATGAAGGAGAACGCGATTACCGAGAAAGGCATACTGAACCGAGCAGCTTGGTGCGATATAGCAATCGCGGCCAATCTTGCAGCCATTGCCAATCACCACATTGGCGGCAATGACAGTTCCCGCACCGATAGAAACAGCCTTGCCAATGATGACGCCGGGTTCGATGGTAACACCCGCTTCGATCTCAGCGGTCGGATCAATGATCGCATGGGGCGAAATGCCAGTCTCGTCGCCGCTCCAAAGATGCGCATTTACCGCCCGTGGATAGAGTGCGCGGCCAATGGCAGCAAAATCCTGCTGTGGATGGCGGGTAACGATAATGGCAACGTTTTTTGGGATGCTTGGCTTGACTTCGTCGGTACACAGAACACCTGCCGCCTTCAAACCTTCAAGGTTTTGCGCATTCTTCTTGCCATCGATGAAGACAAGGGCATCTGGTCCTGCGTCTGCCAGAGAAGCAAGACGCGTCACTGGCCTGTTGGCCAGAGAACTGTCCACAAGAACGCCATTGGCCAGATCGGCGATCTGACCAACAGTCACGTTCAATAGTGCCTCATAAAAAATCGGATCGGCCATCGACTAACTTTCTCCCCCGGGGAAGTATGCTCCCCCGGGAGGTCAGCAATCTATCAGAATTTGCTCGACATGCCGAAGTTGAAGTTCTGCACCTGATCGCCGTCCACTTTCTTGACTGGGAAAGCGTAGTCGAAGCGCAGTGGTCCGAACGGCGACGCCCACATGATACTTACACCTGCAGAAGCACGCCATTCCATGCCGTCGTCGGAAACATACCGTTTCCCATCCCGGTTCTTGAGCTCGTTGCCATACAGCGTCGCAGCATCGGCGAACAAGGCACCACGAATACCAAGGCTCTCAGGAACGATCGGCAATGGGAACTGGGTTTCCACGCTAGCATTGAAGTATGTTGTGCCGCCGAGGAAGCTACCATCGTTATCTCTAACACTGGTATCCCGTGGACCAATACCCGCATATTTGAAGCCGCGGATCATTTCCTGATTGTTCTTGAACAAGTCAAACACGCGCAGATCGTCACCAAATCCTTCAATGTGTCCGGCGCCTACGCCAACCAGACCGACAATGTCCATTTCCTGGGAAAGCGTCTTGTAATAGCTACCCTTGAACGTTGTCTTCAGGAAGTTGGCATCGCCACCAACACCGGCATATTCCTGATTGAATTTGGCATACAAGCCGTCATGCGGATTTTTACGATCATCAATCGTATCATAAACCAATGACCAGCTAACCGACGATTTGATCCAAGACCCATGTTCAGCCGCATCGATGAAGGCTTGCGAAATCTGCGACGGATCTGGGATATCCGTTCCCGGAATCTTGGCATCGCTATCAATCTCATATTTTTCCTGCGAGAGGTTATACGCAACACCAGCAGTCAAAGTTTCAGTGATTGGCAAGCCAAAGCGGATCGTACCACCGGTCAAATCGGTTTCGTACTTGTTGTTAACGCCAGACTGACGCTTGAACAGATCAAAACCAGCAGAAATACGCTGACCGAGGAAATAAGGCTCGGTGAAGGACAGCGAATAGGTACGGTTGTTATTCAGACCGCCGCCGGCACCGATACGAATATACTGACCACGACCAAGGAAGTTGCGCTCGGTGATGGAGCCTTCAACTGTTGGTCCGGGGCTTTCACCACCGGTCGTATAACCACCACCGATGGAGAATTCACCCGTTGATTTCTCAACCACATCCACAACGAGCACGACCTGATCAGGCTGCGAGCCCGGAGCAGTCGAGATGTTGACGGTCTGGAAGAATTCAAGGTTTTCCAGACGCTTCTTGGCGCGCTGGATCAGAACCTGATTGAATGCATCGCCTTCGCTCACATCGAATTCACGACGGATAACGTAGTCGCGTGTCTTCTCGTTGCCGCGAATTTCAATGCGCTCGAGATAGGCGCGCGGACCCTGATCGATGTTGTAGACGACCGAAATCGTGTGGTTTTCGAAGTTGCGGTCGCCGCGTGGCTCGACCTTGGCAAAGGCATAACCCTGACCAGCAACCTTTTCCGACAGCTTGATGATCGAATCTTCAACTTCCTTGGCGTTGTAAGTATCGCCTTCGGATGTCTGCACGAGACCGTTCAGCTTGGATGTATCAACACCCTCAACCGAGCTCTGGATTTCAACGCCGCCGAACTTGTACTTCTCGCCTTCATCAACCGTGACGGTGATCGTGTACTCATTGGTCGCTGCATCAAGATTGGCTGTCGACGAGACAACGCGGAAATCCGCATAACCACGATTGTAATAGAACCGACGCAGTGATTCTTCGTCAGCGCGCATGCGGTCTTCACTGTACACGTCATTGCGTGTCAGCCAGGACAGTGGGTTGGAGCGCTTTGTCGAGATAACGTCGCGCAGACGGCGTTCACCAAAAGCCTGATTACCGACAAACACGATATTGGCGATCTTGGTGCGGTCGCCTTCATTGATTTCGTAAACAACGTTGACGCGGCCCTGACCCAGATCCATCAGGCGCGAACTAACAGTGGCATCACTGCGACCGACATTGCGGTAAGCGGCGCGGACGGCTTCGGTGTCGGCATCAAGTGTTGTCTGGTTGAATGCATCGCGTGACTTCAGCTGTACGGCCTGAGCCAGCTGCGCGTCCTTGATCTTCTTGTTGCCCTGGAAAATGACCTGATTGACAACCTGATGCTCGGACACGGTGACGATAAGCGCGCCGCCGCCTTGCGTAATGCGCACATCGCCGAACAGGCCCGTTGCGAACAGGCGCTTGGTGGCGGCATCAATATCATTGTTGGAGAAAGGCTTGCCTGGCGTAATGCCGAGATTGTCCTTGACCGTCTGGGCATCAACACGGGTATTCCCGCGCACTTCAATGCGGCTGACTGTTGCTGCATGTGCTGCTGTAATCCCCGCAATCGTGGTGACGATTGCTCCCGAACTTACAAGAGCCGCTGAAATGGCGAGCGCCGACGCTGCACCAACGAATTTTGAACTTGCCGCCATAGGCCTACTAAACCTTTGTTTCTCGTTGTCCCCGGGCGAGATCCCGGACTAAGCACTTACTCGCACACCGTCATAGCCGGTTTTTACATACACGCAAGGCTTACGGTTAAAATCTGTTTACTTCACACGAAAGCGTGGCATCCATGCCACGCCATTCACCGCTTATAGTAAACAGATCATGACGCTTTTCCAGCCCACGCCTGTAATTTTCACTAATGTTTAATTTTCGTCACCGACAGGCGAAAAGATCATTAAACACAACAAATCCCATAAATCCGAGCACCAAAAGGAAGCCTGCACGGAAAAACAGCTCCTGAACAGCGGGTTTTACCGGCCTTCTGATGACAGCTTCAACCGCATAAAAGATCAAATGTCCCCCATCGAGCGGTGGCAAAGGGAAAAGATTGAGCAAACCAATGCCGATCGACAGCATCGCGGTCAGCTGAATCAGCCAATCAACCCCCTGACTGGCCGCCTGCCCCGCCATTGTGGCAATTTTCACCGGTCCACCGAGTTGGCATTTGTCCTCGCGTCCGGCAAAGAAGCGGCCAAAGAACTGGCCGGTGCGGGCAATAATGAAACCGCTTTCACGCACAGCCTGACCGACTGATTCGATTGGGTTATAGGTAATGCGGCGGAAATTACCGAGTTCCTGATTGTTCACGACCCCGATAACGGCCACTTTCACCGTGTTGCCCAAGGCGTCTTTTTGTTCTGCAAGTTCCGGTGTTGCGGTCAGGTTCACTTCCTGCCCGTTGCGTTCCACAACAAATTTCAGAGAATCGCCTGCCCGTGCAGAAACATGGCGCTGTACGTCGGCAAAAGTTTGAACTTTGTCGCCATCCACACTGATAAAGCGATCGCCAGGCTGAAATCCCGCCACGGCGGCGGGGCCACCCGGACGCACTTCAGCGACCATGGGATCTGCAACCATGCGACCATAGAGAGCGAAAAAGACGGAAAAGATTGCAACGGTCAGGAGAATATTGAACGCAGGTCCGGCAAAGACAGTTGCCGCGCGCTTCCAGACCGGCTGGGTATGAAAGGCAACTGCCCGCTCTTCGGCGCTCATGTTTTGTGTCGCAGCGACCGGTGAACTCGCAACGCTCTCGTCACCAGCAAACTTGACATAACCGCCCAGGGGGATCGCCGACAGTTTCCAGCGCGTGCCGCTGCGGTCATTGAAGCCGAACAGTTCCGGGCCAAAACCAATGGAAAAGGCTTTCACGCCGATGCCGCACCAACGCCCGACGAGATAGTGTCCCATCTCGTGAACGAAGACCACAACCGTTAGTACAATCAGAAAGGGTAAAATCGTACCAATAAGCAAACTGTGCGTGCCGAAAAGATAGCTCAGCATATCCGTCAAAATGTCCTCCGGGCCTCGCCCAACCCATCAGAGGGTGACCGGGTTTGGCCTGCTAGAAAAGAATATCGTAAGGCGTTTCCGGTTTCACCAGAATTGCCCCGATGAGGTACAGCAATGCCGCAGCCGCCACAAGTCCATCCACCCGGTCCATCACGCCACCGTGACCGGGAATCATCTGGCCCGAATCCTTCACACCAAATTTGCGTTTGACCCATGATTCGCCGAGATCACCGATTTGAGCTGTTACCGACAGCACAAAAGCGATGAGCGGAATGGGAACACCGCCAGCCGGTGTTATAAATGCCGCACAGGCTACGCCAGCTGCAATACCAGCTGCGGCGCCGCCGATTGCCCCTGCCCATGTCTTGTTGGGTGAAAAGCGCGGCGCAAGCTTTGGGCCACCGAGCGCGCGCCCGTTGAAATAGGCAAAAATGTCAGTCGACCAGACAACGGCAAAGAGGAACAGAATGGCTGCAAACCCATCGCCCGTGTCGCCGCGCACAAATGTCAGGGCTATGGACGGAAATCCCGCATAGAGCAGTCCTGTAGCCGCCCAGATGCCGTATTGCCTGCCGCCGAGGATAGCCACCAGAGCCGATCCGGCCAGCAAGACAGCAATGATCAGCAAGCCATTGTGCGACAGCATCAGCATACCAAGCACGATGATGAGACAGACCCAGGAAACGCTGCGGGTCAGAGCATTTGAACGTGGTTCCGTAATGGCATGCCATTCATAAAGAACGCCGAGCCCGATAGCGCAGGCCATCAGCGTGAACGGCAAGCCGCCAACCCATGTCAGCGCAACCGCAATCGCGATCAGAATAATCGCACTGAACGTGCGCTTGTACAGATTGGAAAAACGGCCGGGGCCCTTATCCGGTGCAGATGCCCCCGAAGCCGTCACAGGGCGATTTCCTGCTGATTGACCCCGCCAAAGCGCCGTTCGCGCATGTGAAATGTCTCAATCGCCTCGGCCAGATGCGTCGAGCGGAAATCTGGCCAGTAGCACGGCAGGAACATAAATTCCGAATAGGCCGCCTGCCACAGCAGGAAATTGGAAAGCCGCATCTCGCCGCTGGTGCGGATGATCAGGTCAGGATCGGGGATATCCGATGTATCCAGCCGCGCCGCAATGGCCTCAGCAGTGACATCCGCCTGCGCCAAAGTGCCTGAGGCAACTTCAGCGACGATTTTCTGCACTGCCCGCGTGATTTCGTTACGTGAACCGTAATTGAAAGCGATGACAAGGGTCAGCGCGGTGTTCTTCTCGGTCAGGGTCTCGGCTTCACCAAGCAGACCGCGAATATCCTTGGCCAAGCCTTCGCGCTCGCCAATGACGCGCACACGCACATTTTCACGGTGGAGATCAGCCAGATCACGCCGGATGAACAGTTTGAGCAGGCCCATCAGATCAGAAACTTCAGAGCGCGGGCGTGACCAGTTTTCCGAGGAGAATGCGAACAGGGTCAGAAACGGAATGCCCATTTTTCCGGCGGCGCGAATGGTTTCACGCAAAGCTTCCACACCGGCCTTGTGTCCGGCCGCGCGCGGCAGACCGCGTGCCTTTGCCCAACGGCCATTTCCATCCATGATGATGGCAATGTGGCTCGGATTGGACATGACACTCAACCTCCGGTGGTATTAAAGGGCGAAAGCGACCTAAACCTGCATGATTTCCGCTTGCTTGACGGCAACGACCTTATCCATCTCGGTAATCGTCTCATCCGTCAGTTTTTGTACTTTTTCGGAGAGAACCCGGTTATCGTCCTGGCTGATTGCGCCGTCCTTTTCGAGCTTTTTCAGCTCATCCATACCATCACGGCGAACATGACGTGCGGCAACCTTTGCCTGCTCGACATATTGATGCGCAATTTTCACCAGTTCCTTGCGGCGCTGTTCGTTAAGCTCAGGCAAGGGAATGCGCAGATTATTGCCGTCCGTGATCGGATTAAGACCAAGGCCAGATTCGCGAATGGCGCGCTCGACCTTGCCGACCATCGACTTGTCCCAGACCGATACGGCGAGCATGCGGGATTCAGGCACGGTGATATTGGCGACCTGATTGAGCGGCATATTCGAGCCATAGGCTTCCACAGTGATGGGTTCAAGCAGACTTGCCGACGCACGCCCGGTGCGCAGACCATTAAGGTCATGTTTCAATGCCTGCACAGCACCGTCCATACGGCGCTTCAGATCATTCAAATCGAGTGCATCACTCATGTTCACTGCTCCTATATTCTTTCTGCTCGTCTGGCCGGTATTCCGGTCAGCCTGTGCCAGAATGATTGATCAATCGTCGGATACGATTGTCGCCCGCCCTCTGCCCTGCAGAATTTCGGCAAAACCACCCTTTTCGTGGATTGAATAGACAATTATTGGGATATTGTTCTCGCGCGCAAGGGCTACTGCCGTTGTATCCATAACAGTAAGCCCGCGATCGAGCATCTCCTTGTGGGTAAGTCGGTCAAAGCGCACTGCATCGGGGTCTTTTTTGGGATCGGCGGTGTAAACGCCATCAACCTGGGTGCCCTTGAACAGGGCATCAGCCCCAACTTCGGCAGCGCGCAGGGCTGCAGCCGAATCTGTCGTGAAGAATGGATTGCCCGTGCCGCCTGCGAAAATAACCACTTTCCCCATGTCCATATAGGCTGTCGCCTGTCTCTGGGAGAAAGTTTCGCACAATTCAGGCATGGCGATGGCGGAAAGAACGACCGTATCGATACCGATCTTGACCAGAGAGGTCCGCAAGGCCAGCGAATTGATCACCGTAGCCAGCATGCCCATATGGTCGCCGGTAACCCGGTCGCCGCCTTTGGAAGCGACAGCAACACCGCGGAAAATGTTACCGCCGCCGATAACAACGCCAACTTCGACGCCCAGAGCTCGCGCCTCAGCAATATCACTGGCAATACGGTCGGCAACCGCAACATCGATACCAAAACCCTGATCGCCCATAAGGGCTTCACCGGAGGCTTTCAGCAGAACGCGTTTATAGACAGCCGTACCAACCATAAGACCTCCCGTAGAGTCGTGCATTTCAGATATTCGAAGCCCGGATACACCAAGGGCACCGCGTTGTCACGCGGTGCCCTCTGATTTCATCAGTTGTGAAATTACTTCTTCACAGCTGCTGCAACTTCGGCTGCGAAATCGGTGGCTTCCTTCTCGATGCCCTCGCCCAGAGCAAAACGGACAAATGCCGTGATCTTGGCTGGTGCGCCGATTGCCTTTTCCGCATCCTTGAGCGCGGCTTCAACAGTCAGGTCAGGATTGATAACGAAAGCCTGCGACAGAAGAACAACCTCTTCATAGAACTTGCGCAGACGACCTTCGACCATCTTTTCGATGATGTTTTCTGGCTTGCCGGACTGGCGGGCTGATTCTGTGAACACAGCCTTTTCGCGCTCGACGGCAGCTGGATCAACTTCACCCGAAGTCAATGCAAGCGGGTTGGTTGCAGCAACGTGCATGGCAACCTGACGGCCAAATGCGTTTGCAGCATCTGCGTTACCTGATGTTTCGATAGCCACCAGAACACCGAGCTTGCCGAGACCATCGGAAACACCGTTATGGATATAGGTAGCCACAACGCCTTCATTGACGCTGAGCGCTGCCGAACGGCGGAACGACAGGTTTTCACCGATCGTGCCAACCGCATCCTTGATGGTGTCGACAACGGACTTGCCTGTCGACGGATAAGTTGCAGCGGCAACAGTTGCCGTCACGCCGTCAGTGCCAAGCGCAACGTTAGCAACATTGCGAACGATCTCCTGGAACGCGTCGTTGCGGGCAACGAAGTCAGTCTCGGAGTTGACTTCAACAACAACCGACTTCTTGCCGTTCGTTGCAACGCCAACCAGACCTTCAGCAGCCGTACGGCCAGCCTTCTTGTCTGCCTTCGAAATACCCTTGGCACGCAGCCAGTCAACAGCAGCTTCCATGTCGCCATTGGTTTCAGTCAGGGCTGTCTTGCAGTCCATCATGCCAGCGCCGCTGATTTCGCGGAGTTCTTTTACCTGTGATGCAGAAATGCTCATTGTGTCGCCTCTTCTCAAAGCGAAGGCATACTGGAGAAACCAGCATGCCAACTTTGCGGCGCGTCATGCGCCAATCCAATTGTTTTTAGTCACCCGTTACGACGGGTATATGAAGCCTCAAGCGGAGGCTTCACCGTCCTGTACAGGAGCCTGTGCTGGCTCTTCGAGTGCTGGCTCGACAGGAGCTTCTTCCTGCGCGCCGACATCGATGCCCATCGAGCCCTGCTGACGCAGAATGCCGTCGAGTGCAGCCTTGGCAACCAGATCGCAATAGAGCGAAATAGCGCGCGACGCATCGTCATTGCCAGGGATCGGGAAATCGATCTGGTCCGGATCGCAGTTGGAATCGATAACAGCGACAACCGGAATACCAAGACGCTTGGCTTCCTGAATCGCAATCGCTTCCTTGTTGGTGTCAACGATGAAGATCAGATCCGGGATCGAACCCATGTTCTTGATACCGCCGAGAGCGCGGTTGAGTTTTTCGCGTTCACGATCGAGGTTCAGGCGTTCCTTCTTGGTGAAGCCCTGTGCATCGCCAGAAAGAAGTTCGTCCAGCTTGCGCAGACGCTGAATAGAATTCGAAATCGTCTTCCAGTTGGTCATCATGCCGCCGAGCCAGCGGGCATTGACGTAATACTGAGCCGAACGGGTAGCCGCATCGGCAATGATATCGGAAGCCTGACGCTTGGTGCCGACGAACAGAACGCGGCCGCCACGGGCTACGGTGTCGGAAACCTTCTGCAACGCGCGGTGAAGCAGCGGAACAGTCTGGGCCAGGTCAAGAATGTGAATGTTGTTGCGGTCACCATAAATGTATGGTGCCATTTTCGGGTTCCAGCGATGTGTCTGGTGGCCGAAGTGAACGCCAGCTTCAAGGAGCTGACGCATGCTGAAATCAGGCAATGCCATCTCTTAGTTTTCCTTTTCCGGTTTAACCTCCACAGGAAAGAGGCGGGAGACCCGCCACCGGAGGCCATATCGGATTTCTCCCGATATCAACCCAAATCCCGTGTGTGGAATGAAGCGGCTGTTAATCGATATTCCCGGCAAACGCAAGAGCAAGCGCGAGAAAAGGCGATTTTAGCCGCTTTAGGCACTGCTGCCATGGCTTACGACTGTGGTTCAATATTCAATCTCGGGATTGTTCGCTATTCTCTTATGGACGATGGCCAAGGAGATTCTCTGATCAAACCAATCAAATGTGAAGGCTTTTCGAATATCTGGGACGCTTTGGAAGCCAATCCTCGAGAAGTTGCCAGCATGTCCATGCGATCCAGTTTACTCGTAGCGATTGAGCAAGAGGTAAGGAGCTGGAAACGAACGCAAGCCGCAGCAGCATCGCGTCGGGGAATAACACAACCTTGCCTGACTGAGCTTTTGTGAGGCCCGCATGATTTTTTGCGAGGACGGATCACTCACTTCAGTTCGGATACGCTTGTCAATATCGCAACCGAAGCCGGACTTCCAGTCCGGCTCGATATCAGCGGTTGTTGGGGAGTAGGTTGCACGAATGTGGTGCGTGGTTCGTGGTTCGTGGTTCGACAAGCTCACCATGAGGGGGAGTGAGGATGCAATGATAATCGCAGAGGTTGAATCGCAGAGATTGAATCGCAAAGATTGCGGCTTAACGGGTGCAGAACTTGACTCCCTTTCATCACCTCTCTCCCTCATGGTGAGCTTGTCGAACCACGAACCACGAACCATGCTGCGGTGGTGCTCACCCCCCTCTGTCCTGTCGGACATCTCCCCCACAAGGGGGGAGATCACATTGACATAAACGCTTTCCCACAACTGGAAACGTTGCAGATTGTGCAAGATTGTATTGAAGGCTGATCTCCCCCCTTGTGGGGGGTCCGAAGGACGGGCGAGACCCGTGGCTCGCCCCGGTAGTCCGACAGGACAGAGGGGGGTGATTGCATCTCCAACATTGCAGTTGCAGAACGTATCTCCCCATCACCAAAGCAGCGTAATTCTTATTTCGTACATTTCGGTGCGTCGAAAAGCTCGAGGTTGACGAGTTTTCCGGTCATGGAGAAATCGCCGTAGTCCATCTTGAGGTCGCGGGTGACGCCATTGCGATAGAGTTTGAAATTGATGCGGTAGCTTGGAAGGCCCTCGGATTTGTCTGAATCATCGAAGTAAGCGATGGACACCGGCCAGGTGTTTTCCTTCTCAAGCGGTCCCATCTTCTTCGTTTCGTCATCCGGATCACTCGTGGCTGGCTTGCCGATGACCACCGTCGTTGCCATCACCTTGTCGGCATCCTCCGAACCATCAAACAGTTTGGTCTGGTAGAACACGTCTCCGGCAATCGCCTTCCCGATCAGTTCCTGCATGTGGCGCGTGGGAAACTGCGACAGTTCCAGATTTTCCTTGCTCGCATCGGGCTTGGTCAGGGAAATTTCCGTCTTGTCTTTTGCCAATAGCGCATCGCCGCGCACTTCCTTGGTCAGGCTCTGGTCGACAAACGTCTTGTTGACGAAACGAAATTTCGCCCCATCACCCGACTCAAAAGTTGTGGTCTGCTGATCGGTGACCCGTTGTGGCTGTTCTTCCATGTCAACGCGCGTCACAAAGCGAAAATTTGTCGTGTAACCTTCACAATCCGAACCATTGAACTCGTATACCATGCGGCCTGTTAGCCCCGTGATACCACTGCTTTCCTGCGCATTATCAAGCTTGAGATCATAGATGGCGCGGTGTGGTACGAGAGTCGCTGTTCCAGCAGCAAGGGCCATGGATGATCCGGAAAGACCGAGGGCGCTCATGCTGAAAACGAGGACGGGGAATAGACGCATTGACAAGATTCTCCAGTTTTCGAATGTGCATATTAAAAAAACTCTTGGCGGAAGCGAGGCAAAAATCGCAACTTCATTCACAATCAATTGCGATTCCGCAACATAAGGATAGGAAATCCCATGAGCAGCACCATCGACAGCCGTCTAAACGAGCTTGGCATCACCCTCCCCGTCGCCGCGGCACCGGCAGCCAATTATGTCCCGTTTGCACAAAGCGGCTCCTGGCTTCTGACATCAGGACAGTTGCCACTGGCAGGCGGTAAACTCATTCACACGGGTTTGCTCGGTGCTGATCTTACGCTTGCACAGGGTCAGGAAGCGGCAAAAGCCTGTGCCATCAACATTCTCGCACAGGCAAAGGCAGCGCTTGGCGATCTGGAAAAGATCGAGAAAGTTGTAAAGATCACTGTATTCGTGGCCTCATCTGCCAATTTCACCGAACAGCATCTCGTCGCCAATGGCGCTTCCGATCTGCTGGTCGCGGTACTCGGCGATAAGGGTCGTCACGCGCGTTCGGCTGTTGGCACTGCCGTTCTGCCACTCAATGCGCCTGTGGAAATCGAAGCCATTATTGAGGTTCGCTGATTATGGCATCTTTGGACTGGCTGACGAAAACGCCGATTGCCCACCGCGGATTGCATGACCTCAACAAATCCCGGTGGGAAAATACGCTTTCTGCGTTTGACGCTGCGGCAAGCGCCGGTTTTGCCATTGAATGCGATGTGCATCTGTCTTCCGATGGCGAAGCCGTTGTTTTCCACGATGGCACACTGGATCGCCTGGTTGGCAAATCAGGCAATATTCACGACGTTTCGGTTGCCGATGCCGCAGCCTTGCGGGTCGGTGGCACCAAAGATCATGTGCCGACACTGGCTGAAGCGCTAAAACTTATTGCCGGACGCGTGCCCATTGTCATCGAACTCAAGGGCATTCCGGGACGTGATGATGGTCTCGTGAAGGCGGTTGCCAAGGATTTGGCCGGTTATGAGGGCGATGCGGCGATCATGTCCTTCGACCGTCACCTGATCAGATTGTTTGGCAGGGATGCCCCCGGTATTCCCGCCGGGCTCACTGCCGAGGGGCTGAAGGACAGCGATCTGGAAGAACATTTCGCCATGCTTGCCTACGATATCGATTTCGTTTCCTACAATGTCCACCATCTGGAAAATCGATTTATCGGTTTTGTGAAGGGCAAGCTTGGTCTGCCGGTGATTTCCTGGACGGTGCGCAGCCCTGACGACAAGGCGATAAGCGATGCGCATGTTGATCAGATCACGTTTGAGGGATTTGATCCACGAACGGCTTGAATGAGCTTATCTTATGCCTCGCCGCCTCTTGTATCGCCGGGTGAAATACCTAGTTTAAACAAAGGCAGCGAGGCGATTTTATCCTGCCGGCAACGTCGGGAATCTAATTCACCAATGTCAAATCTTGATCAGGGCGAGTTTACCTTGCGCGTCGGCGATGGTATCGGCGCGTTTACAGCGCAGGAATGGTCGCAGCTTTCTGGCACATCCAGAGATGCACCTGATTATAATCCCTTTCTGTCATACGCCTTCCTCTCCGCATTGGAAGATTCCGGCTGCGTCGAGCGTAAATCCGGCTGGCTTCCGCAATTTCTCCGCCTAGAAGATGCGGCCGGAACCGTCATAGGCGCGGTGCCGTGCTATCTGAAGGGGCATAGTCAGGGCGAATATGTCTTTGACCACGGCTGGGCCGACGCCTTCGAGCGCGCAGGTGGACGATACTATCCAAAGTTGCAGGCGAGTATTCCTTTCACCCCTGCGACCGGCCCTCGCCTGCTTGCACATCGTGATTGGGATGGTCCTGCTGTTCGCGCTGCCCTTGCCAATGGTCTGCGGCAATTGACAGGACAACTTGGCGTTTCCTCAGCGCATTCAACCTTTGTGAATGATGACGACCTGCCAGCTTTCAACGAAGCCGGGTTCCTGCATCGTATCGATCAGCAGTTTCACTTCTTCAACGAAGGCTATGAAACCTATGATGATTTTCTGGAAACTCTGGCCGCACGCAAACGCAAAGCATTGAAACGCGAGCGGCGCGAGGCGCTTTCCAATGGCATTTCAATTGATCATCTGACTGGCGGTGCCCTGACCAAACCTGTCTGGGACGACTTTTTCACCTTCTATACGGATACCGGCAACCGCAAATGGGGTCGCCCTTACCTCAACCGTGAGTTCTATCGTCTCATCGGCGAGCGCATGCCCGATGACATCGTTTTAATGATGGCGCGGCGCGACGGTCGCTATATCGCTGGTGCCATTAATTTCATTGGTTCCAACAGGCTTTTTGGCCGCCACTGGGGTTGCATTGAGGATCATCGATTTCTGCATTTCGAAGTCTGCTACCATCAGGCCATTGATTTCGCCATTGCGCACAAGCTGCATGTGGTTGAAGCGGGTGCGCAGGGTGAGCACAAACTTGCACGCGGTTATTTGCCGGTAACAACCCACTCCGCCCATTATATCGCGCATGAGGGTCTGCGCCGTGCCATTGCGGGCTTTCTCGAACAGGAGCGCAATGAGGTTGCCATGATGAGCGAAGTTCTCAATGAACATGCTCCGTTCAAGAAATCCGACTGTTGAACGCTTGACCTTGTAGCGTCACATGGCAAACATCCGATTCATCACTGAGACAAAACGGGTGCCCCATGAGCCAGACCTATGACGACAACAATGTGTTCGCAAAAATCCTGCGCGGTGAAATTCCTTCGCACAAGCTTTATGAGGATGTCGACACTTTTGCCTTCATGGATGTGATGCCGCAGGGCAATGGCCACTGTCTGGTAATACCGAAGGTACCGTCGCGCAATATTCTGGATGTTGCGCCAGCCAGCCTCGCGGCGGTGATCGCCACGACGCAGAAACTCGCGCGCGCTGTTAAATCAGCGTTCAATGCGGATGGCGTGACTGTGATCCAGTTCAATGAACCGGCCTCCGGCCAGACGGTCTTCCATCTGCATTTTCACATTATTCCACGTTTTGAGGGTGTCGCATTGAAGCCCCATACCGGACAGATGGAAGATCAGGGCGTGCTTGCGGCAAATGCGGACAAGATCAGGCAGGCGCTGGCTTAGGGGTTCAGCTAAGTTGTCGCGAAAACGCCCTGCGCCGAACTTTTTATGGTGCCAAGCGTCGCCCTTGCGCTGAAAAGAGCCGTAGCGAAAACGGCTACTCCGGCGATGACGTCGACCAGATTGTGTCCACCCTGGATAATAATTGCCGGGATCATCAGGATATTGATCACGACAAAAATCGGAAACAGATAGTGAATTCTGCGTGTAAACCAAACGGATAAACAAGCCATCACCGTATGAAACGAAGGAAATGAAATCAGTCCGAGAGTATCGCGCGGTGAAATGAAACGGACACCTTCCTTGGCAAGCCGCACGAGTTCCAGTCCGTAGGTATGGTCAACTGCGGGTTGGATAATTCGTGCCGTTTCATCGGAAAGCACGTAGTAGGCAGCTGGCGTGGAATTTGGAAACATCCACCAGATCAAAATCGCTATGAAAGCCGAAATCATACCACACAGCAGGAATTGATGTAGATTCCGAGCTTCTCCCCTAAAGCCCAGAAGTAAAACAACCAAGATCAGCTGCATCTGCGAACTCGCATAGACAACCCGCAAAATAAGACTCAATAGCGGCACTTCCGCCGCGGCATTCAGAAAATCGAGCCATTGGAAGCCGAATGCGCGGTCCAAGACAATGAACGCCATATCGTGAAGTTCGCCAACTGGCAGCAGCAGGTAATTGAAGACTGAGCCCACAATCGTGAAAAGAATGAACAGACCCGACGCGGTTGCCGCCAAAGCAATCTTTTCTTCCGGACGCACTGTGCGATAAAATTGCCCAACACCAATTGCCGTTAGCCCGATTGCGGACATCAGGGCATAATTAATCCAGTCTACGCCAACGCCTCTGACAGGAATGAGGATGGCGTCGAAAACCAACAAGGTGGCAATGATGCCAGCGCAAATCTTTTCAGCCGGATGCAAATTCATCTTGGAGCCCTTTATGTGGGTCCAATATACCCAGCCTCGTTTAAGGATGGCTGAATCCAAATGATTCAAGTTTTATAAAAAATAGAGCCCCGTAATAAGAACAATTTCGGCAGCAATCACACTTACAATGACATGACGGCCAAGACGCAAATAGGCCAGAAACCCGACGGCGGCTGCGCCAATACGCAGGAAAATCGAGGACTCGGCAAGCGATCCACTCGGATAGAGAATAAGCTGGGCAATCACGCCGGCAACAAGTGCTGTGGCAACAGCGCGCACAGCGATGAGCGCATCGGAATCCTCGCGCACCTTGCCGCCGATCAAAACACCGAGATAGCGCCAGATATCGGTCGGCAGCCAGCCAGCCAGCAGAATGAAGAGATAGGGCCACCACCAGTCGGTCAGGCTGTGCCAGGTCATGATGCGCGCGCCCTCGCCCACCTGACATAAGCCATGGTCGCCGCGCCCCCGGCAAAACCTGTCAGCAAAAGATCATAGGCCGGTGCCAGATGATGAATGAGCGGAAACAATACGAGGCCGGACACCATGGCCACATGGATAGACCGGTCACGCGCCGACCCCCATAGTGATGTCAGGAAATACATGGGCGTTAAAAAGAACAGCGCTGCAAAGACAATCGGCGGAAAGTCCGTCGAGAGAAAATAGACAAGCGCGACAACAAGCGAATTGGTCGCAGTCAGCGTCATGCCGAGCCCGGCAAAATAACTCGTACGCATATTGCGCGGAATGTGCTGGAAGCGCTCCATGCCCATCACCCAGGCGGTAACCGCAATGAAATGCGACAGGAACAGCAGCGTAATCCTGCGCGTCTTTGGACCGCGCATTTCCGGAATGAACGCAGCCACCATCGGCATCAGCCGTATTGATGACAGGGCGACAGCAATGGCTGCTCCAAGAAGTGAATAGCCTCCTGATATTGCGCCGATCAGAACAATATTGGCCGGAAGCGCCCAGATTGCCGCGACCATGAAGCTCGCCTGCAACAGGGAAACGCCGTTCTCGCTGGCAAAACCGGCAAAACCCACATGCGCCGTCATGAGGATGAAGGCCGGTATGCTGAAAATCATCGATGCGCCGGAGAGAAACCATGAGAACCGTGTTCTCAGGCTATCGTCTTCCTGTTCTGGCAAGGGAGAAAATTCGGAATCGGCCATATCCAACCGATAACCCGATCCTGTCATGCCAGCAAGAAAAAGGCCGCCCAAGGGCGGCCTTTTCATTATTTCTTGCGTGGTACTTTCGGCACCGATGCTTTGCCGCGTGATGGCGGTGTCGGATCATCGGCAATAGATGGTCCGGCCGTCACCTTTTCGAGCACCGGCTTCTTCGGAGAAGGCTTCTTCTTCGCCACCGGCTTTTTCGGAGTTGCAATCTCCTGCTTGGGCTTCACCGCCACTTCATCGGCGATGTAATCCAGAACAAGCCCCTTCGAGCCATCGGCCTTCTCGGCAACCGAGACAACAACCGTGCCACCCTTCTTCAACCTGCCAAACAGGACTTCATCAGCCAATGGCTTCTTGATGTATTCCTGAATGACACGGCCAAGCGGACGGGCGCCCATACGGTCGTCATAGCCTTTCTCGGCCAGCCAGGCGATTGCTTCAGGCTTCAGATCAAACGTCACGCCGCGATCGGCAAGCTGTGCCTCAAGCTGGATGACGAATTTCTGCACAACCTGGTGGATGACCGGAATCGGCAGCGGACCAAACGGAATGATGGCATCGAGACGGTTGCGGAACTCCGGCGTAAACAGCCGGTTGATCGCTTCCATATCATCGCCTTCACGACGCGAAGAGCCGAAACCGATGGCCGAACGGGCCGCATCGGACGCACCGGCATTGGTTGTCATGATCAGAATGACATTGCGGAAATCAATCTGCTTGCCATTATGATCCGTCAGCTTGCCGTGATCCATGACCTGCAACAGGATGTTGAACAGATCCGGATGGGCCTTTTCGATTTCATCGAGCAGCAGCACGCAATGCGGATGCTGATCAACGCCATCAGTCAAAAGACCACCCTGGTCAAAGCCGACATAGCCGGGAGGTGCACCAAGCAGACGCGAGACCGTGTGACGCTCCATATACTCAGACATGTCGAAACGCAGGAGTTCCACGCCGAGCGACGCAGCCAACTGTTTGGCAACTTCGGTTTTGCCGACGCCGGTAGGACCTGAGAACAGGTAGGAGCCAATTGGCTTCTCCGGTTCGCGTAGGCCAGCGCGGGCCAGCTTGATCGAGGATGACAGGGCTTCAATCGCCAGATCCTGACCATAGACAACGCGCTTCAGTTCAGCCTCAAGATTGGACAGAACCGCTTCGTCATCCTTGGACACGGTTTTTGGCGGGATACGGGCCATCGTGGCAATGGTTGCCTCGATTTCCTTCACGCCAATGGACTTCTTGCGCTTCGACTCAGGCAGAAGCATCTGGCTCGCACCCGTTTCATCGATCACATCGATTGCCTTGTCGGGCAATTTGCGGTCGTTGATATAGCGTGCCGATAATTCGACCGCCGATTTGATCGCTTCCACCGTGTATTTGACCTTGTGGAAGTCTTCAAAATACGGGCGAAGACCCTTCATGATCTCAATGGCATCCGGGATGGATGGTTCATTGACATCGATTTTCTGGAAACGGCGAACAAGCGCCCGGTCCTTTTCGAAGAACTGGCGGAATTCCTTGTAAGTCGTTGAACCGATGCAACGAATGGCTCCCGACGATAGCGCAGGCTTCAGAAGGTTGGACGCATCCATTGCGCCGCCTGAAGTAGCCCCAGCACCGATGATCGTGTGAATCTCGTCGATGAACAGGATGGCACCCGGAAACTCCTCGAGTTCTTTGATGACCTGCTTCAGACGTTCTTCGAAATCACCGCGATAGCGTGTTCCGGCAAGCAGCGTACCCATATCGAGCGAAAACACCGTGGCATCCGCCAAGACGGAGGGAACCTTGCCTTCGACAATCCGCTTGGCGAGACCTTCGGCGATGGCTGTCTTGCCAACACCGGGATCACCGACATAGAGCGGGTTGTTCTTCGAACGGCGGCACAGAATCTGAATTGTCCGGTTGATCTCCTGATCACGGCCGATCAATGGATCGATCTTGCCTGCTTTCGCCCGGTCGTTCAGATTATTGCAATAGGCCGTCAGGGCATCCTGCTTCTTCTTTGTTGCGCCCTCTTCCGACTCGGCAGCGTGGTTTTCTTCATTATTGCTCTCCGCACCCAAGGGGGTGCGCGGCTCGGCAGCGCCGGGGCGCTTCGAGATGCCATGGGAGATGTAATTGACCGCGTCGTAACGCGTCATCTGCTGTTCCTGCAGGAAGAATGCCGCATGGCTTTCCCGCTCGGCGAAAATCGCCACAAGAACATTGGCGCCGGTTACTTCTTCACGGTTGGAGGATTGAACGTGAATAACGGCGCGCTGGATGACGCGCTGGAACGCGGCAGTTGGCTTTGAATCCTCGTCATACCCGGTGACAAGGTTATCCAGCTCGTGATCGACATAATCGGTCACGGTGCGGGTTAGCTGTGCGAGGTCAACATTGCAGGCGCGCATGACACTGCTCGCGTCCTGATCATCAATGAGCGCAAGGAGCAGATGCTCCAGCGTTGCATATTCATGATGATGCTCGTTCGCGATTGTCAGCGCCTGATGGAGGGCCCGCTCCAGACTAGGTGAGAAAGATGGCATGAAACCTCACTTTTTCTCCATCACGCATTGCAGCGGATGTTGGTTTTGCCGCGCATAGTCCATGACTTGGGTCATCTTGGACTCCGCGACCTCATAGGTAAAGACACCACACTCTCCGACTCCATGATTATGCACATGAAGCATGATGCGCGTGGCATCTTCTTTGTTTTTCTGGAAAAAGCGTTCCAGAACGTGAATGACGAATTCCATGGGAGTGTAATCGTCATTCAGGAGCAACACCCGGTAAAGACTCGGCTTCTTGAGTTTGGGCTTGGTTCTTGTGATGACAGCTGTTCCCCGGCCGGGGCCATTGCCGCTGCCTTTGTCGTCATCTTGCATTGTTGGTGCAAACCGCTTCATCTCTTCCAATACCCGCATTTGGTGGTCATGTGTTGCCCTGTGTATCCTATGTAGGTTGCAACGCGTCGATTTTAAGCCCTCTCTCGAAGCATGCAATATCAACTTGCCGCTGCACAGCCTGTTTTGGGCGTTAGAAACAAAAAAAGTCCGGTTGCGCGCGCAACCGGACCTTGTCAGACCCAGAAATAAATCTGGAATTATTTGGTGACCTTGGCAACCGCAGCCTCGTAAGGCTTGTAAGCTTCCTTGGCGAGGTCAGCATAAAGCTCGCCGAACTTGGTGGCCTGAGCAACAAAAGCCTCGTAAGCCTTCTTGGAGAATGCAGTCTGCGCTTCGAAAAGCTGCTCTACCGACTTGGTGGTGCCGAGCTTTTCAACGAGCGCTGTACCGTCTTCGAAAGACTTCTTGGAGTAGTCAGCGGCTTCATTGGCGATCGTCTGCAGGCCCTGCGAAAGAACGGATACGCTCTTCAGGGAGTTGTTGACGAATTCCTTGCCGGACTCATTGAGAGTTTCAAACGGATTGGCCATGATAAATCCTTCCTTGGATGAATTTTCCTCTTGGCCCTCATTTAGGGTGCGATGCACAAAAAGTCAATTTTATTGTGCACTGCAATAATTATCAGCAATTTTAAAAGATCGAACGCCACGGAATTCGTGAACTTCCCGGTTACCATAAACAGTTTGGTAACGCTGTTGCGTCTAAAGTCGCACGATCCGTATCTGACGAAACATTACGTCAGTTAAATTCCATATATGCTTCAGTATGAGCAGGTGTTGATTGTGCTTTATCCAGCCCGCCAAGGTTCCAGACTTTATACCAAACTATCACATGCATTCCTGGCCTTGGCGCTCGCTTCCGGAATAGGCTTCATTGAAGCCCCGAAAGCTGAGGCATCATCAAAGGCTTCTGCCATTGTTGTAGATGCCAACACCGGCAAGACGCTCTATTCATCCAACGCGGATGCGCAGCGTTTTCCAGCGTCGCTGACCAAGATGATGACGCTCTATATGCTGTTTGAAGCCATGGAAGCCGGCAGGGTATCAAAGTCGACGCCAATTCCGGTTTCAGCCTATGCTGCGGGCCAGCCACCGACAAAGATCGGCTTCAAGCCCGGTCAGACGATCAGCGCGGAAGCAGCGATTCTCTCCGTCATCACCAAATCGGCCAACGACTCAGCCACCGCGATTGGCGAGTATCTCGGCGGTTCAGAACAGCGCTTTGCGCAGATGATGACCAACAAGGCGCGCCAGCTCGGCATGCGCAACACCACATTCCGCAATGCATCGGGGTTGCCAAACCCGCAACAGCGCTCATCGGCGCGCGATCTGGCTCTGCTCGGCATCGCCCTGCGTGAGCATTTCCCGCAATATTACGATTACTTCTCGACCCGCGCCTTCAACTATCGCGGTCGCCGCATTGCCGGTCACAACCGCTTGCTTGGCAAGGTACGCGGTGTTGACGGTATCAAGACCGGCTATACGCGTGATTCCGGTTTCAATCTCGTCTCCTCGGTCAATGTTGACGGCAAGAAGATGGTTGCTGTTGTCATGGGCGGCACAAGCGGCGGTGCCCGTGATGCCCAGATGGCCAAGCTGATCGAACAATATCTTCCGGGCGCATCGCGTCGTGACGGCGGCAACCTGCTTGCCTCCCGCAAGAACAGCAAGGTTCAGGTCGCAGCGGTGGATCTTCCTGATGAGGAAGATGCCCCAATGCCGGTCCAGCGTGACGAGGTTGTGGCGCAAACCAACAATGTCGTGACTGCAACCGCCTACGCCTCCGCTCCGGCGCAATCATCTCCAGCCGCCCAGATCCTGCGTGTTCCAACTCCAACAGCGCGCGTTGATACAGCTGAAGAAGACGTTGCCGAGGTTGATCCTGTGACCACTGCTTCGGCTCCGGACAAGGGTTCGGCCAGCGGCTGGATGGTGCAGATCGGCTCAATGGGCAGCGCTGACGAAGCCAAGGCAATTCTTTCCCGCGCTGCATCTGAAGTCGGTGGTCCTGTGGCGTCACTCTCGATCTATACGGAAAAATTCCAGAAGGGTTCGGCGACTTACTACCGCGCCCGTTTTGCCGGGATTGCTTCTGCCAAGGCGGCGAACAGCGCGTGTGTTGCGCTGAAGCGCCAGAATTTCAACTGCTTTGCGATTGCGCCGCAATCGTAAGGCAAACGATCCGAAAGACCCAAGTGTCTGAAGTAGAGGGTTTTGCGAATGTCTATTGTCAATGATTTCCATCGCCCCGCCGGTATCACCGGCAAGGAATCACGGTCGCTGTTTGGCGGTTTGCAACAGGCGGCGCAACGTATTGCCGATCTCAGGCGTGGCAATTCGCCGTTCAAGACAATGGATCTGGTGAATATTCTGCTGTGTCAGGCGGCCAGAACCCGCCGAGCAGCACTGCCGCAAGTCAATGTGCGTATTCACTCCGGTAATCGCAACGGCGTTTCGGCAGTCCGTTTGAAAATTTCCTGAGACTCGACTGAGCTTGTTTTAAAGCAGTCCCAATGACGCGAGTTCGTTGCGCAGTTCCGGCGGCAATTTGGCCCGGCCTTTGCCCTGCCCTTCATCTGCAGGCGCATCTTCGCTTGTCAAATACCGCCACCCCTGAAATGCCCGGCGTGGTTGCCATTCCGTCACGATAATTCTTGGATCAAGCACCAGATGACAGCGGGAAATTCCCTCATCATCAGTAAAGGTGCGGATATCAGTCAGTATCTGTCGGCATTGGACATTGCCCTTGATCACCCAATAGAGCGATCCGCCCGCCAACAATTCCTCGACCCGCTTGGGCACCATGCGCGTGGTGTGAAACTGTTCCGGCGACAGACCGGCGCGCCTGCGCTCATCGAGCCGAAAATCGATCCATGCTGCAAGATCTTCGATCGCAGTGCAGCCGACGCAAAGTTTAACAAGATTGAGAGCCATGGGAGAGAATTGACGCTTTCGCGTGCCAAGGTCAACCAAAACCCATGGGTTCTCCACAAAGGGTCAGCGAACGCGGTGATTTCGTCCGCCGACCTCGGTAAACACTTAGTGACCGGTTGCCGCGATGGCGCTTCCACCCGGAGTCTGCCGCTTGGAAACGACCGCCGGGTGATCCGGCGCAACAACAGGCACTTCCGTTCCCTGCGCATCATATAGCTTGCCGTTGAGAAAATAATCGCCATCGTGCAGCTCGGCGATATCCTGATACCGCAGCACGCGCTCTGTTCCCGCAACAAAAACCGACTGCTGATCCGAATTCCCGGCGGTCAAATGGTTGAACACGATGTTCAATGTAATTGCCATGAGCGCTGCCGAGCTGATGCCCGAGTGAAAAATCGTGGCAAACCAGCTGGGGAAATGATCGTAGAAGGTTGGCGAAGCAATCGGGATCATGCCAAAGCCAAGCGATGTGGCGACAACAATCAGGTTCATATTGTTTTTGTAATCGACCTTGGAGAGTGTCCTGATGCTACTTGCGGCCACCGTGCCGAAAAGAACCACTCCGGCACCACCAAGCACAGCACTTGGCACAGCGGCGACAACGCGGCCCATGACGGGCAGCAAACCAAGGCCGACCAGAAATAGCCCACCCGTTGCCACCACATAGCGGCTCTTGATGCCCGTTACCGCAACCAGTCCGACATTCTGAGCAAAGGCGCTTTGGGTGAACGAACCGAAGACCGGCGCGATCAGGCTTGAAAGCATGTCGGCGCGCAGACCATCGCCGAGGCGGCGCGAGTCCACCTTGGTCTCGATGATCTCGCCGACGGCCAGAATGTCAGCCGATGTCTCGACCAAAGTCACCATAATGACAATGAACATGGAAATGATCGCCGCAAGTTGAAAGGTTGGATAGCCCCACTGAAAAATCGTCGGCAGGGCGACAATCGGTCCGTCGCTTACTTTCGAGAAGTCGGTCATGCCAAGTGCCAGTGCAATGAGCGTTCCGATGACGATGGCCAATAGAATCGAAAGCCGTGAAATCCTGGCACTGCCGACCTTGCTGAGCAGAAGCACGATAACCAAAGTCAGAGCCGCCAGCTCGATGTTGGCCATGCTGCCAAAATCCGGCGCCTTGCTGTTGCCGCCCATCGCCCAGCGCGCTGCAACAGGCATAAGCGTCAGGCCAATAGTCGTAATCACAATTCCGGTGACCAATGGTGGGAAAAACCGGGTGATTCTTGAGAAGATTGGTGTGATTAACAACCCTATGAACGAAGCGACCATGACAGCACCCAGTACGGCCCCGATCCCTCCATTGCCTGTTATGGCAACCATTGTGGCTACACCCGAGAACGATACGCCCTGAACAAGGGGCAATCGGCAGCCGAAAAAGGGCAAGCCTATCGTTTGCAGGATCGTGGCCAGCCCTCCAGCAAAGAGCGATGCGGTGATTAGCAGGCCGATATCGTTCGGCGACAATCCTGCCGCCTGTCCCAAGATCAACGGAACGGCGATGATCCCGCCATACATGGTCAGGACATGTTGAAAGCCGTAGGCCAGATTGGCCGCTATTCCCAGATTTTCGTCTTCAGGTCGTTCTTGCGGTGTATTCCCATGTAAATTTGATGCCAAGGTAGTGTCCTCCCAATACCTTTGTGCAGCCCAACCAGATGTCACTGATCGGGCGGGATGAAACTATGGCACCATTTTGGGATTTGACTGTATCTGATTTATTGAAAGTGTTTTCGGCAATGCACGGGTATTGTCAGCACTCGACCACATTCACCGCAAGACCGCCGAGGCTGGTTTCCTTATAACGCTCGTTCATGTCACGCCCGGTCTGGCGCATGGTTTCGATGCACGCGTCCAGCGGTACGAAGTGCGTGCCATCGCCTTTGATGGCGAGCGAGGCAGCAGTCACAGCCTTAACCGCTCCAAGCGCATTGCGCTCGATGCAAGGCACCTGCACGAGACCGGCGACGGGATCGCAGGTCATGCCAAGGTGATGTTCCAGCGCGATTTCTGCAGCATTCTCGATCTGGGCAGCGGATCCGCCCATAACGGCGGCAAGTCCGGCTGCCGCCATGGCAGAGGCGGAACCAACCTCGCCCTGACAACCGACTTCAGCGCCTGAAATGGACGCATTGTGCTTGATGACGCCGCCAACGGCAGCTGACGTCAGCAGGAAGTCGCGGATACCATCGGCATCCGCATCATCATGGAAATGCAGGTAATAGCGCAGCACCGCCGGGACGACGCCCGCAGCGCCATTGGTTGGTGCAGTGACAACCCGCCCGCCAGCGGCGTTTTCCTCATTGACGGCCATGGCGTAAACCGAGAGCCAGTCATTGGCCAGAAGCGGGTTCATGCGGTTCTGCCGCCATTCCTCCTGCAGCCGGTCATGCAGATAACGCGCGCGACGCTTGACCTTGAGCCCGCCGGGCATAATGCCTTCCTGCTCCAGACCGCGATCAATGCAGGAGCGCATGGCCGACCAGATGCGATCAAGACCGGTATTCAGATCGTCGCGGCTCATGAAAACTTCTTCGTTGCGGCGCTTCATTTCCGCAATGGACAATCCGCTTTCCTCGCTCATGGTAAGCATCTGCGCAGCGTTCTTGAACGGGAATGGAACCGGGTCTTCAGCCTTGGGAGCCGTCCGGGTCTTGGCGCTTTCAAGCTCTTCCTCGGTGACGACAAAGCCACCACCAATCGAATAGAAAATACGGCGCAACAGCAGGCGCTCATCCGCATCATAGGCTTCGAAGGCCATGCCATTGGCGTGACCCGGCAATGGCGTCCGGCGATCCATGATCAAATCCGTAGCCGGATCGAAGCGATAGGCGGGATGTCCTTCCGGACGGATACGCTTTTCCTGCTTCACTGTTTCCAGCAGCGCATCCATCTGGTTGGGATCAATCGTGGCCGGCAGAAGACCACAGAGGCCCAGAATAACCGCACGATCCGTCGCATGACCAATACCGGTGAAAGCCAGCGATCCGTGCAAATGCACCCGCAGCCGATCAACCTTCACGCCCGTCGGCCGTGGCCATTGTCCGCTCTTCAATTCCGCGAGAAACAACCCGCCAGCCGTCATCGGGCCCATCGTGTGAGAACTCGAAGGACCAATGCCGATTTTATACAGATCGAAAACCGACAGGAACATTCGGGCTACCTCAACAGGTGAAATTGCATATAGCGTATAATGGCTGTTCTGGCGTCTGCGCCGAAGCCAGCCACCGACCTAGCGTTGTGTTTCTACGACATGCCAGACCAAAGAAAAAGGGTGCAGTCGCGCCGCACCCTTACATCAGAAAATTATTCCGGCTCAACTGGTATGGAGCCTGCTATTTTACTCAGTGAATAACGACCAGATAGGTCACAAGTAAAATCACTGCAAAACCAACGACTGCCCAGGCTGTAATGCCCCAGCAGGATTTTTGAACGCTATCGTCCATGAATTTTGTATTTCCCTGTTTCTCTTGGAAGGACACGATTCGCTCGAAAGGCTCCGTCTCTGGGAGAGTGGATATAACTGCCCATACCTTTCTTCGCAACGCCAAAGGTGGCAAAATCAGGGCGAACACACGCATAGCTGAAATGCGCCAAGTGCATGACACCAACGATATCAACACCTTAAATGGTAATACCGCTCACGGCGCCGTTTACGATTGGGGTAAAATCATGTTGAGTGCAACAGTAAAACGAGTAACTTGCCGTTCATAGACTTCATCTCACACCGAGAGAGCCCGCATGGAATCCGCACGCTTAATGTCCTACTGGGTTGATGCGCTGGCCCTTCTCTATTTCTTCGGCGTATGGGGGCTGTATTCGCACACGACGGCAAACGGGTTTCTCAATCGGCGCTCGCTGACATCGGAAATGAATCTGGCAAGGCGGCAATGGATGACCACCATGTCGAGCCGCGAGCTGCGCATGATCGACACCAGCATCATGATCGGCTTGCAGCAAGGCACCGGCTTTTTTGCGTCAACATCGATTCTTGCCATTGGCGGCTGTTTCGGTCTGCTGAATTCATCCGGGCGGGTGGTCACGCTTTTCCACGATATACCGTTTCTGGGCGAGACAACCGAGCGGCTTTTTGAAACCAAAGTTCTCGGTCTGCTGGTTCTCTTCGCCTATGCGTTCTTCAAGTTTGCCTGGGCATACCGGCTGTTCAACTACTGCTCGATTCTGATCGGCGGCGTGCCGATGGCGCGTGACAAGGCCCCGGATGATCCGCAGGTCGTCTTTGCCGTCAACCGGGCGGCAGAGATCAACATTCTGGCTGGCCAGCATTTCAACAGCGGGTTGCGCGGGATTTTCTTTTCCATCGGCTATCTCGGATGGTTCCTCGACCCCATCCTGTTCATGATCACGACCAGCCTGGTTGCGGTTGTCCTCTTGCGCCGTCAGTTTTTCTCGAACGCCCGCGATGCGCTCATGCGCAATAATGCCGAGACTGATTCATAGTCCGCGCGGCAGGTAGCGCCAGACGACGATTGCCGTGAACACCATCAGCATTCCAAGCGCGATGAAAATCGCGCCAAGGCTGAAAAATGTCAGAATAATCGAATAGAAGAACGCTGGTAAAAGCTCTGAGAAATCGAGATAGGTCCTGTATACTGAGGTCATTTGCGCCCGCTCATGCGGATGAACCGCGCGAATGAATGTCGTTGACGCCAGCGTATCCAGCGCGACGCAGAAAAAAGCGCCGGTCAGCAGCATGAGCGCTGCAATCATCGGGAATTTTTCACCGGCAAGTCCAGCACCGGCCAGCGCCAACGCCAGAAGAACGAAGACACCCGAAATCGTCCGCATCAGCCCCTTGGCCATGCCAACCTTGCCCCACAGGATCGACCCAAGCAGAAACAGGTTGCCAAGCGATACGAGCAGACCACCCGCAAGCTTGCCCTGCCCCGTCGCCACCATGAGAATAGGGCCGTAGACAAAGAACGTGCTCCAGTAGCACGACCGCGAGAAGGCGATGAGCCATGCCAGCCGCAGACGTGGCTGGGCGACAAACCGCCTGACATTGGCGATGGGATTGGCAGCGCGGCTCGGACCTTTCTGCAGAGCCGGATTGTCGCTCAGGCGGAAATACCAGAACAGGGTCAGCAGCAGCAGGGAAAAGCCGATTGAAAGCAGGAACGGCGCGATCATGCCCATCGTGCTGTAGAGGAAAACGCCAAGGAATGGTCCCGCTGTCCACGCCACGGTGGCCGTTGCCATGCGCACGGATTCAGCGCGGACCAGTTCGCCCCTCTTGATATGATCCATGATGTAGAGGCTCAGGGTGATCGACAGCGCACCCGCGCCAAAAGTGCGCAGGAACAGTCCAGCCGCCTGCCCCGGCACCGTATCCAGCGCAAAGGCAGCGCAGCCGAGCATCAGCGACACCGCACCAGATGTATAGACCCAGCGGCGCGGAATGCGGACAATCAACAGCGGAATGGACAGTGTCACCATCAACCCAAGCATCGACATACAGGTATAAAGGATGCTGACGCTGCGTTCGCTCTGCAGCAGATCATAGGTCTGGATCGGCACCACGCTGGTAATGATCGCACGGGCCATGGACTCGATGCCAAAGAGGATCGCAAACACCCGAGCTGTCGGGCGTTTGGCCGTACTGATCCAGATAGGATGGCGAACTTGATTGATCACTGGCTTGGCTATCGGGGATGTGCTGATTCGAGCGCCCTTGGACAATCGGACGCCACGCAAGGGATAGCAGTCAATCAAGCGACATAATATGTCTGTTTCGCAGAAAATGCTGAAATAAATGCGAAATATCAATCATCCAGCGCATGGGAACACGTGGATTTTGTTTTCCAACTCCCCTAGCTTGCATAGAGTTGCATTAATCGAGATTCCCGTATGAGCCAGACTGAGACGTTGACCCCGCCCGCCAAATCCCGTCTCGGCAAGCTGGACGTTTTGCGGGGCATCGCGCTCATCGCTATGGCCACCTATCACACGGGCTGGGATTTCGAGTTTTTCGGCTATATGGAGCCCGGCACCACGGGCCATGGCCCGTGGAAGCTCTACGCCCGCATCATCGCCTCGACCTTTCTCGTGCTTGTCGGTTTCAGCCTTGTTCTTGCGCATCGCAACGGCGTTCGCTGGCGACCCTTTGGTATCCGTCTTGTGCAGATTGTCCTGGCATCACTGGCGGTCACGCTTGTTACCCTGTATATCACGCCGGATAGTTTTGTGTTTTTTGGCATTCTGCACGAGATTGCCGCCGCAAGTGTACTCGGCCTGTTGTTCCTGCGCCTTCCGGCTATCGTGATTGCTGTGGCAGCAGCCGCTGTTGTCGCCGCACCGCATTATCTGGCATCGGCCACATTCGACGGGCCGGTTTTCTGGCCGCTGGGCCTGTCGGAAATGCCGATCCTTTCGAATGATTACGTCCCGGTTTTCCCGTGGTTCGGTCCGGTACTCGCCGGAATGGCGCTTGCCAAAACTCTGCTGCACTTCAATCTCACGGGAATTTTCGCAGGAAACATTGTTCCCGGCTGGCTCGACCGCGGATTGCGGTTCATCGGGCGGCACAGTCTGGCATTCTATCTCATTCATCAGCCGGTTCTATTCGGCTGCGTGTTCCTCATTGCTCAGGTGTTTCCTCCTGCAACGCTGACGCCACACGAGGTTTTTGACCGGGAATGCACGCGTACCTGTTCTGCGGACAATGAGAAGGCATTCTGCGAGCGCTTCTGCACCTGCACGATGAGCCAGCTGGAAACACAGAAGATTTTCGATGATGTCTATGCGGGCAAACGCACGCAGGACAACGATCCGCAGATACAGGATATTACCAGTATGTGCAGCAATGAGGCGATGCAGCCGTGAATGGTGTGGTTCGTGGTTCGTGGTTCGACAAGCTCACCATGAGGGAGAGTGTGGATGCAACGATAATCGCGAAGGTTTCGGCATATATCACAAAGGCTCAGGCACAAAGGTTGGGCATGAGGGTTGCAGAATAAAGCTCCCTTACATCACCCCTATCCCTCATGGTGAGCCTGTCGAACCACGCACCACTGATTTATGCAGCCTTGTTAGCGTAATCTTGGAAGTGAACGTAAATCTCAGGTATTAACACCCAGCTCTGCCAGCCGCTCAATGCAGGCCTCTTCCACCTGATCAAGCTCCGTTAGCGTCTCTTCAATATCCCGGCGTTTTTGGCGCAGATCACCACGTTTTTCTTCCACGCGCTTCATCAACAGGTGCAGTTGACCCATTTCACCCGGTGGCTCGGTGTACATTTGGACGATCTCGTGGATCTCGGCGATGGAAAAGCCGAGGCGCTTGCCGCGAAGGATCTGCTTGAGAAGATGCCGGTCTGATGGACGAAACAGGCGGGTGCGTCCACGGCGAACCGGATGGATCAGCCCCTCGTCCTCATAAAAGCGCAATGTCCGCGTCGAAACGCCAAACTCCCGCGTCAGCTCAGTAATGGAATAATATTCGCGCATGACAGACACTGCTCTGTTTCTCTTTATTTCACACGAATGTTTGGCCACGCAATTACGTAAAAGTCAATTGCACCTTTGTTCGCACAAATGAACGTTGGTCACAAACCTTACGTAAGAGGCGTTTCAACCCAGTGCAAACCACCAGGTTGCCAATCCCAAAAATGAGAAAAAACCGACAACGTCGGTTACAGTCGTTACAAAAACTGCCGATGAAATAGCCGGATCGGCTCCGAACTTGTCGAGCAGCAGGGGAATCAGAATGCCACCCAGCGCCGCCGCCATCATGTTGATGATCATGGCTGTGGCGATAATCCCGCCAAGTTCGACACTCTGGAACCAAAGGCCCGCGACCATGCCTATCAATAGCGCGAACACCATGCCGTTAATAAGCCCGACCGAAGCCTCGCGGCGGATGATGCGGCCCGCATTGTAGATATCCATGTGCCGGGTCGCCAAGGCGCGCACGGTGACGGTCATGGTCTGGGTCGCCGCGTTGCCGCCCATAGAAGCCACGATGGGCATAAGGACCGCAAGCGCGACCATCTGCTGGATCGTCCCGTCAAACAGCCCGATGATGGATGCGGACAGAAACGCGGTGAACAGATTTACGACCAGCCATGGCGTGCGTGAACGGGATGTTGAAAAGACCGAGTCGGAAAGTTCTTCGTCGCCGACGCCGCCGAGGCGCATGATATCCTCTTCGGCCTCTTCCTGAATGACGTCCACGATGTTTTCGATGGTGAGCACGCCAACGAGCCGCTCGTTCTCATCGACAACGGCCGCAGACAGAAGATCGTACTGTTCAAAGATTTGCGCCGCTTCTTCCTGATCCATGGTCGCAGGAATGGCGTGACGCGTCTCGTGCATGATCTCGTCGATCTTCGCATCGCGTCCGGCGCGCAGGATACGGTCGAGATCAATGGCGCCGAGCAGCCGGAACATCGGATCGATGACGAAAATCTGCGAAAAAGACTCGGGCAAATCCGCGTTGTTGCGCATGTAGTCGATGGTCTGTCCGACGGTCCAGAATGGCGGAACCGCGACAAACTCCGTCTGCATACGGCGACCGGCGGTTTCTTCCGGATAGCCGAGAGAGCGGCGAAGACGGACGCGCTCGGTAAATGGCAGTTGCGCCAGAATCTCGTCGCGGTCTTCTTGGTCGAGATCCTCAAGAATGTAGACGGCATCATCGGAATCAAGATCCTGAACCGCTTCAGCGATCTGCTGATTCGGCATGGCGTCGACGATTTCGAGGCGCACGGCCTCATCAACTTCCGCCAGAGACGCAAAATCGAATTCATCGCCAAGAAGCTCGATGAGTGCCGAGCGCTGCTCCGATTGCAGCGCCTCAAGAACGTGGCCAAGCTCGGACTGGTGCAGCTTGCCGACGTGGGACCGAAGAAACAGAACATCGCGATCCGCAATGGCGGCGCCGACACGGGCGAGATAGGAAGAGCGGACAGCGCCGTCTTCGCCATAAATGTCGACGTCCCGCTCTTCATCGGCGGACTGAGGCAATGTTTCAGTTTCGTCCATCGGTCCGCACCTGCCTTCCTGACATGTCTTGCACTGTCAGACTGTCAGTTAGCGCATAACCCCTGAAATCCAAATCGAATTCTTGAGGGATTATGCGCAATTTCAGAGGGTTACTACTACCCTGCTCAACCATTGGACGCAAAGCATTGATATCAGGCGGCGCTGTCTTCCCAGCCGCTGATTGCCTTGACCTCAAGAAAGTCTTCCAGTCCCCAATGACCGCCCTCACGGCCAATGCCGGACTGCTTGTAGCCGCCGAAAGGTGCGTCTGCCTTATGCGACGCGCCGTTCACGCGAACCATACCGGCACGC
This sequence comes from Phyllobacterium sp. TAF24, assembly GCF_052113785.1. Lineage (NCBI taxonomy): Bacteria > Pseudomonadati > Pseudomonadota > Alphaproteobacteria > Hyphomicrobiales > Phyllobacteriaceae > Phyllobacterium > Phyllobacterium sp. TAF24. Next base: position 64,718 of record NZ_JBFRDN010000016.1, read on the forward strand.
AGCTGCTTTGACACACGCTTGATCCGTTCGCGATCACCGGATTGGATATAGGCAGCGAGCCCATAAGGCGTGTCATTGGCGATTTCGACGGCCTCTTCTTCCGTATCGAACGGGATCATGGCAAGCACCGGTCCAAAGATTTCTTCACGGGCAATCGTCATGTCATTGTTCACATCGGCAAACACGGTTGGACGAACGAAATAGCCCCGATTAAAACCTTCCGGACGGCCAGTACCACCGGCAATCAGGCGCGCACCTTCCTTGATGCCCTGTTCAATCAGGCCCTGTACCTTATTGAACTGTGCTTCGGAAACGAGCGGGCCCATATGGTCGCCATCCTTTGCCGGATCGCCAACCACTGTCGCCTTGGCTGTGGCGGCAGCCACTTCCGTTGCCTTGGCGTAAACGGAGCGTTCCACCAGCATGCGCGTTGGCGCATTGCAGGACTGGCCTGTGTTGTTGAACACGTGTTGCACGCCGCGCGTGACAGCTGCTTCGACATCGCTGTCGGCAAAAACAATATTGGGTGACTTGCCGCCGAGTTCCAGCGACACGCGCTTGACCGTATCGGCAGCCGCCTTGGTGACGGCAATGCCTGCGCGGGTCGATCCGGTAAACGACATCATGTCGATGCCGGGATGTGCGGACATGGCAGCACCGACCGACGGGCCATCGCCATTGACCATGTTGAAAACACCAGCCGGAAGACCCGATGCATCGATCATTTCGGCAAATACAACTGACGAAATCGGTGCAATTTCAGAAGGTTTCAGCACAACGGTGCAACCTGCAGCAATAGCGGGCACAACCTTGAGGATGACCTGATTCATCGGCCAGTTCCATGGTGTGATCAGGCCGCAAACGCCGATTGGTTCATAGGCGATCAGGACATTCTTGTTGTGCTCATCCAATGGCCGTTCGAATTTGAAATCCTTCAAAGCGCGCATGAAAGCCTTGAGGTGGCTGGTGCCCGAGGCCGCCTGCTCTTCCAGCGCCATTTTGATCGGCGCACCCATTTCGGACGAAATCGCCTGCGCCATATCGTTGATACGCGCTTCATAGACTGCGGTCAGGCGTTCAAGCCACGCAATGCGTTCCTCACGGCTTGTCAGGCTCCAGGTGCTGAATGCCTTGCGCGCGGCGTTCACTGCAGCATCGACGTCGGCGGCTGATCCAACTGAAATGACAGCAAATGCCTGCTCATCGGCAGGATTGATGACTTCAAGGTCTCTTGCCACGACTGGAGCTGTCCATTTTCCATTGATATAGAAATCGGTCTTGCGAAGCATGGTTGGTCTCCTGCCTGTGGGATGTTGATTGAGAGCTGGTCGATGCCGCTCATTGTTCGATTGAAGGTGTAGCCGATGAATAGGTTACCAGCCAACAGCAATATCGAACAAAGAGGCGAAAATAGCGGCGTACTCTTATCGGTTCACGATTTCTTCCGCTGATGGAACTGACGGCTGAGGCGCAGGAAATTGCCCAGCATCGCATGGCCATATTCCGTCAGCACCGATTCCGGATGAAACTGTACGCCAAAGGTCGGGTGCTCATTATGTGCGAGCCCCATGATTTCGCCCCTATCCGAACGTGCAGTAACAGTGAGCGCGGTGGTGCTTTCATCGGCAACGACAATAAGCGAATGGTAACGCCCCGCCTTGAATGGGCTTGGCAGTCCCTTGAACACCCCTGTTCCGTCGTGCTGGATCAGTGATGAACGGCCATGCATAGGCTGTTGCGCGCGCAAAACCTTGCCACCAAAGACCTCACCTATACACTGGTGGCCAAGGCAGATGCCCAGAATAGGCAGAGTACCGCTGAACTTTTCAATGATGGCCAGCGACTGGCCCGCTTCATGCGGTCCGCATGGTCCCGGCGAAATAACGAGAGCCGAGGGCTTTAACGTTTCAATATCGGCAATCGAGATCGCGTCATTGCGGACAACCTGCGTTTCCTCGCCAAGTTCGGCAAAATAGCGCGCCACGGTGAAAACAAACGAATCGTAATTATCGATGATGAGGATCATGACCCGATATCTCCGGCCATATCGAACACATCGAAAATCCGCACCGCCTTATCGAGCGTCTCCTGATATTCCGCCGCCGGATCGGATAGCGCCGTGATACCGCCCCCCGCCTGAAACACAGCCTTGCCACCCTGAAACAGCACCGTGCGGATAGCGATATTGGTATCCATATTGCCATTGAAGCCGATAAAGCCGATCGAACCGCAATAGATGCCCCGCGCAACATGCTCGGTTTCCGTGATGATCTCCATCGCCCGCAATTTTGGTGCGCCAGTGATCGAACCGCCGGGGAATGCCGCGCGGATCAGATCCAGCAATGTTCTATCATCCGCCAAACGACCGGTGACGACGGAAACCAGATGATGCACGCTGGCATAGGATTCCAGACCGCAAAGTACAGGCGTTAGAACAGAATGGGGATTGCAGACGCGCGAAAGGTCGTTGCGCATCAGATCAACAATCATCAGGTTTTCAGCGCGATCCTTTTCCGACGCCAGCAGTTCATCCGCATGCTGCCGGTCGATGTCAGGATCAGCCGAGCGCGGTACAGTACCCTTGATTGGCCGTGTTTCGACATTCCTGCCACGCGCCGACAAAAACCTCTCGGGCGAACTTGAAGCTATCACCAGATCGTCATGTTCGAGATAGGCGGCAAATGTTGCAGCGTTGCGCTGGCGCAAGGCTTTGTAGAACGACCAGATGGGATAATCATCAGGAAGATCGGCGCTAAACCGTTGCGCGATGTTGGCCTGAAAAATATCGCCGTCGAGAATGTATTCAACAACCCCAGCGACAGCCTGCATATAGGCTTCACGCTCGAAATTGGATTGCCAGATTTCTCGCGCAATGCGTGGTCTTGGAAAGCTGTGCTGTTCCGGTCGTTTTTCGAGCGCGGCAAAGAAGGCATCCGAACGCTCTACAGCACGAGCCGCACGTTGTTCCCCCGCTTGCTCCGGCAAGCCCGATGAAACCAGCCAGACCTTTTGTTTCAGGTGATCGAAGGCAAGAACGACATCATAAAAACTCCAGACCGCATCCGGAACGTCGCCTTGCGGCTGCTTTACCGGTTCGGGAAGATTTTCCAGCAAGCGTCCGAATTCATAGGAAAAATAACCGATCGCTCCGCCGTGGAAAGGAGGAAGATCACGCTGATCATCGAGCTGATACAGGTCCAGATAATGGGAAAGCGCCTCCAGTGGCGGAAGTTGCGATGCTTCATCGTTCCAGTGGACTACACCGTCTGTTACCACCAGTTTTCCGAAGGGATCGGCGGCCACATAGGAATAACGGCCGAGCTGGTCATGACGCATGGCGCTGTCAAGAAAGCTCAAGCCCCCGAATGGCCTGAGGCTTTCGGCAGCATCTACAGGTTCCAGCCATGGAATTTCCCGGATATACATCCGTTACTATCTCCCGGTGATTTCACCCGCTTTTGCGGGTTGAAAGAAGGATACTTGTCTCGGTCAGGGTGATTCCGTCAATATGGCGAATGTCCCGCAAGGTATGATCGAAGGCTTCAAGGGTTTCGACTTCGATTTCCGCGACAATATCCCAACGTCCATTGGTCGTATGCAGCGCGCGAATCTCGGGAAACCCCTGCAGACGGCGGATAACTTTCTCCGCACCTTGGCCCGCCACTTCGATCATGGCAATGGCACGCACACCATAAACACCCGCCCCGGCTTTCAGCGTCACGGTGAAACCCTGAATGGTGCCATCGCTGGTCAGCTTGTCGACGCGGGCGCGCACGGTGGCGCGCGAAATACCCAGCAATGTCGCCATCGACGAAACGGGCATGCGGCAATCATCCCGGAGCAAAGACAGCAATCGGCGGTCGAGGTCATCCATATCATATTCCAATTTGTATAATTCTGTTGCGCAATCTGCGCATTAAGTTGCGCATTTCTATCAGGATGCTGTCTATTTGTCACCGCCCCGGGCTGGCAGTATAATGGCCGCGACGGAGGGTTCTCCGGCTTCCATCTATTGACCAATTAAACGCGAAAGTGGCGCTTGTTGATGAACATGCTCGGCAAATTTGAGAACGACCCAAAACAGAAATTGATGATTGTCGGCGCGCCTATCGAGGAAGGCGCCGGTCGTCTCGGCGCCCTGATGGGACCTGCGGCGCTGCGCACTGCCGGTCTCATCAGCACATTGGAAGAAATGGGCCATCCTGTTGATGACCATGGCGACCTTCGCCTGCCCGATGTGTTGCCAGTCGTCCCACCAGTCACGGGTCTTGCTCACCATATCGAAAAGATTGCCGCCTGGTCGCGTATGCTGTGCGTTGAGACCTATGAAGCGATGAAGGCGGGAGAATTTCCAGTTATTCTCGGCGGCGACCATTCGCTTTCCATGGGTTCGGTCGCTGGTGTTGCTCGCTACTGCCAGGAAAACAACCGCGAACTCTTCGTGCTCTGGCTCGATGCCCATTCGGATTTCAACACACCGGCCACATCACCATCGGGCAATATGCATGGCATGTCGGCGGCGCTCCTGTGCAACGAACCCGGCCTTGAAGGCGTATTTGGCGATGAGCCGCATGGCCTGATCAAGCCTGAAAATCTGCATCTTTTCGGCATTCGTTCCATTGATACTGTTGAGCGAAAGCTGCTGCGTGAACGCGGCATCGACGTTATCGACATGCGCCAGATTGATGAGTTCGGCGTGGCCAAGCTCATGCGCCGCATCATTGAACGCGTGCAAAAGGCCAATGGCATCCTGCATGTCAGCTTTGACGTGGATTTCATCGATCCATCGCTCGCACCCGGTGTTGGCACGACAGTTCCCGGCGGCGCGACCTATCGCGAAGCGCATCTCGCCATGGAAATGCTGCATGATTCCGGCGTTGTCGGTTCGCTCGATATCGTTGAACTCAACCCGTTTCTTGATGATCGCGGCAAGAGCGCCATGCTGCTTGTCGATCTCGTCGCCAGCCTGTTCGGCCGGCAGATTTATGAACGTCCCGCCCAGTCAGACCAGAGCACCGCTGCTCTCAACGTATAAGAAAATTGGCAAATAGGAGGATATTTTGCTGCAGACAGCCGCCCAACTGATTTCGACCGAGTCCCGTCTTGGCGCTCATAATTACAAGCCGCTTGATGTGGTTCTGTCGCGCGGTGAAGGCGTGCATGTCTGGGATATCGATGGCAATCGTTATCTCGATTGCCTCTCGGCCTATTCGGCTGTCAATCAGGGCCATTGCCATCCCAAAATCCTTAGCGCGATGACTGAACAGGCATCAAAGCTCACACTGACCTCCCGCGCGTTTCGCAATGACCAGCTTGCCCTGTTCTATGAGGAGCTGGCGGCGCTAACCGGCTCGCACAAGATTCTACCAATGAACAGCGGTGCCGAAGCCGTCGAGACTGCCATCAAGGCCGTTCGCAAATGGGGTTATGAGGTCAAGGGCGTGCCAGAGAATGCCGCAGAGATCATCGTCTGTTCCGATAATTTTCATGGCCGCACCATGGGAATCGTCGGTTTCAGCACCGACCCATCGGCGCGCGAGAACTTTGGCCCCTTTGCGCCGGGCTTCAAGGTGGTTCCGTTTGGCGATATCGATGCGTTTGCCGCAGCACTGACATCAAACACGGTGGCTTTCCTCGTTGAGCCTATTCAGGGTGAAGCGGGCGTGATCATCCCGCCAAAGGGCTATTTCACCAAGGTGCGCGAACTTTGCACGCAGAATAACATCACGCTCATCCTTGATGAAATCCAGACTGGCCTTGGCCGCACCGGCGCTCTCTTGGCCGAAGCCCATGAGGGTATCGAAGCGGATGTCACGCTGATTGGTAAGGCGCTGTCAGGCGGTTTCTATCCGGTTTCCGCAGTGCTTTCGAACAGCGATGTGCTCGGCGTTCTGAAACCCGGCCAGCATGGCAGCACATTTGGCGGCAACCCGCTTGCCTGCGCCATCGCCCGGGCTGCCCTGCGCGTGCTGACCGAAGAAAACATGATCGAAAACTCCCGCATCGAAGGCGAATATTTCCTGCAGCAACTCAAAGGCATCCGCAGCAATATTGTCCGCGAGGTGCGGGGTCGTGGGTTGATGCTGGCGATTGAGCTGCATCCGGAAGCCGGTGGTGCCAATCGGTTCTGCTACGCGTTGAAGGAACGCGGAATTCTGGCCAAGGACACCCATGGCGATACGATCCGCATTGCACCGCCATTGGTGATCACGCGCGATCAAGTGGATTGGGCGCTGGAACAGTTCGATGAAGTGCTGACGAGCATGAATTGAGGACGCCCCTCCTTCTCCGTCATCCTCGGGCTTGACCCGAGGACCCACGGCAAACAAAGAAAGACAGCATTCATTGTTCCTGCTTGTTGCAAATGCTGCACGCGCCTTTAAGTCAGCGAGCTGCTGGAATGCATCTGTTTAAGTGGGAAGTTTAGTGCTGCACAGCCATGGGTCCTCGGGTCAAGCCCGAGGATGACGGAAAGGGAGGCGTTGCAACGCTAATCGCCAACGTTGCAGAACCTGGCTCCCTGCAATCCACCAATCTCCCTCATGGTGAACTTGTCGAACCACGCACCACACATCTTTCTTACACCCTCACCCGTTCAGCCTTCGGATCATACATCGGCTTCAGCGAAGCCTCGGCTTTCACGCGCTCCCCGGCGATCTCGATCTCATAAACGGATGAAAGCACCTGTTCTTCGCTCTCGCCCTTGCTGGCGACATAGCCAAGGCCAATTGCACCGCCGAGATGATGCCCGTAATTGCCTGAGGTGATCGTTCCGACAATCTCGCCATCGCGCACGATTGCCTCATTGTGGAACAGCAGCGGCTCGGGATCAGCAAGGCGGAACTGCACCAACCTTCGATCAAGCCCGTTCTGCTTCTTCCTCAACACCGCATCGCGCCCGATGAAATCGCCCTTGGCAGGTTTGACGGCAAAGCCGAGACCGGCCTCCAAAACGTGATCCTCATCGGTGATATCATGGCCGAAATGGCGGAAAGCCTTTTCGATGCGGCAGGAATCCAGCGTATGCAGGCCACAGAGTTTCAAGCCAAGCGCCTGCCCTGCTTCTTCCAAAGCCTCGAAGACGTGGGCGGTCTGGTCAGATGATACATAAAGTTCCCAGCCGAGTTCACCGACATAGGTGACGCGATGCGCCCGCGCCAATCCCATGCCAATCTCGATTTCCCGTGCTGTTGCAAAGGGATGCCCGGCATTGGAGAAATCATTCGGGCTGATCTTTTCGATGAGGTCGCGGGATTTCGGCCCCATCAGGCAAAGTACGGATTCCGCCGCCGTCACATCGGTGATGACAACGAACTCATCCTTGAGGAGTTTGCGCATCCAGGCGAGATCGCGTTGCAGCGTCGCTCCCGGAACGACTGCAAAGAACGCGGTTTCCGACAGGCGCGTAATGGTCAAATCGCTTTCAATACCGCCGCGATTGTTGAGCATCTGCGTGTAGACAATCCTGCCCGGTTCGACATCGAGCTGGTTGGCGCAGAGCTTTTGCAGGAAAGCCAGTGCATCGCGGCCCTCAATGCGGATTTTACCGAATGACGTCATGTCGAACAGACCGACACCACTGCGCACGGCCAGATGCTCATCGCGCTGGTTGTCGAACCAGTTCTGCCGCTTCCACGAATAGCGATATTCGCGTTCCTGACCGGGTTTTGCGAACCAGTTGGCGCGTTCCCAGCCCGCTACCTCGCCAAAGACGGCACCGCGATCCTTCAAATGCTGATGCAGCGGCGATCTGCGGATATTGCGCGATGTTGCCATCTGCCTGTAGGGAAAATGGTCGGCATAGAGCAGGCCGAGCGTTTCGGAGACACGTTCCTTCAGATAGCGGCGGTTTTTCTGGAATGGCTGGGCGCGGCGGATATCCACCTCCCAGAGATCGAAAGGCGCTTCACCATCGTGAATCCACTGCGCCAGCGCCATGCCCGCGCCACCCGACGAGACGATGCCAATCGAGTTGTAGCCCGCCGCAACCCAGTAGCCGCCAAGCTCCGGCGCTTCGCCGAGATAGTAGCGATCATCAGGCGTGAAACTTTCAGGACCATTGAAGAAGGTATGAATACCTGCCGTGCCGAGCATCGGCATGCGGTTGACGCCCATTTCAAGGATCGGCTCGAAATGCTCGAAATCTTCAGGCAGTTGATCAAAGCAGAAATCCTCGGAAATGCCGTTCATGCCCCAAGGCTTTGCCACAGGTTCGAAGGCACCGAGCATCATCTTTCCGGCATCTTCCTTGTAATAGGCGCACTCATCGGGGACGCGCAGCACGGGAAGCCGCCCAAGCCCCTGAATGGCTTCGGTGACGAGATAAAAATGCTCGCAGGCGTGCAGTGGCACCGTGACACCCGACATGGATGCGAGATCACGCGCCCACATGCCGGCGCAGTTGATCACCACATCGGTTTCAATCGTGCCCTGTTCCTCGCCCTTGGCCCATGAAACGCCCGATACCCGGCCATTCTTTTTGCTGATATCGGTGACCTTCACTTGCTCGAATATCTTTGCGCCGCGTTGTCTCGCGCCCTTGGCCAGCGCCATGGCAATATTGGCTGGATCGCACTGTCCATCCAGCGGCAAATGCACTGCACCAACCACATCTTCAATATTAAGATGCGGATACATCTCTTTGACTTCGCTTGGAGAAATCTCGCGCACATCAACATTGAAGGCACGGGCCAGCGATGCCTGCCGGTAAATTTCGTGCTTGCGCTCTTCGGTCAGTGCCACGGTGATGGAACCCACCTGCCGCATGCCCGTGGCAACGCCGGTTTCCTCCTCCAGCTTCACATAGAGATCGGCTGAATATTTGGCGAGGCGTGTCATGTTCTGCGAGGCACGCAACTGGCCGATCAGGCCAGCGGCATGCCAAGTGGTGCCCGAAGTCAGTTGTTTGCGCTCCAGGAGGACGATATCCGTCCAGCCGAGTTTCGCCAGATGATAGGCCACGGAACAGCCGGAAACGCCGCCGCCGATGATGACAGCCCGGGCTTTCGAGGGGAGCGAACTCATGCGCGGATTCTTTCGTTATTGGGGTCCCAGAGCGGTTGATCCGGATGAACAGTGGCCCTGAAGCGCTCGCCGAAAATTTCGACTTCAACTTCCGTGCCGGGTTCGGTGAGTTCGGTCTTGAGCATGCCAAGGGCTATGGATTTGTCGATCCGGTGGCCCCAGCCACCCGATGTGATTTCACCGACAATGCTGCCCTTATGCCAAAGCGTCGACATGTAAGGCGCATCGCAATCACCGGCATCGACGGTCAACGTGACGAAGCGCTTTGTGACGCCCCGCTGTTTTTCGCTTTCAAGCGCAGCTTTGCCAAGAAAATCGGGCTTTTCCCATTTGATGAAACGCTCAAGCCCGCTTTGTAGCGGCGTATAGTCGGTGGAAAGATCGCCCTTCCATGCGCGATAACCTTTCTCCAGTCGCAGCGAGTCGAGCGCATACATGCCGAAAGGCTTTAGCCCATATGTCTGTCCCGCCTGCCAGACCGCATCGAAAATGGCTGTGGTGTCGGCAATCTTGCTATGGATTTCCCAGCCAAGCTCTCCGGCAAAGGAAACGCGCACGAGTTGGCAATAGTGTCCGGCAATCTGTGTTGTCTGGTGCGACAGCCATGATTTTGTCAGGTCCGCATCGCAGATACCGGCAAAGAGATCGCGGGCTTTGGGGCCGGTGACGATCTGACAGGAAAACTGCTCCGTGACATTGCTGATTGTGATGGAGCTACCCTTGGGTAGATGGTTTTGCAACCATTCCAGATCATGCCACTCGGCGACACCTGCGGTGATCAGGAAAAACACGTCCTCATCCAGCGCCATGATGGACATTTCGGTGACGACCCGGCCCTTGGCATCAGCAAAATAGCCAAGGCCGATACGGCCGGGTTTGGGCACCAGTCCGGTGATCAGGCTTGAAAGCCAGTCACGCGCACCCGCACCGCTCACCTTGAAGCGGGAAAAGCCGGGAAGATCGAGAATGCCGACCGCATCGCGCACCGCATGGCATTCTTCGCGTATACGCTGCTGCCATGGCCCTTCGCGCGTAAAGGTCTGGGTGGATTCTTCCGACGTATCGTCGCCGGGCTGCGCATACCAGTTTGCCCGCTCCCAGCCATTATAGGCACCGAACTGCGCGCCGAGCCTGGCGATACGATCATGCAGCGGCGAGAGCTTTTTGTTGCGTCCGGCTGGCCATGTGAGACGCGGGAAATGAATGGCATATTCATGCCCATAAACTTCAACACCCTTGGCGACGCTGTAAGCCTGATCGGCAAAGCCGGTGAAACGGCGCGGATCGCAGGACCACATATCCCATTCCGTTGCACCTTCCGTCACCCACTCAGCCAGCACCTTGCCTGCGCCGCCCGCCTGCGCAATGCCGAAGGTGAAAACACAGGCTTCAAAAGCATTGGGAACACCAGGCATCGGCCCGATCAGCGGATTGCCATCGGGTGCATAGGGTATCGGACCATTAATGACCTTTGATAGGCCGGCCGTTCCCAGAATGGGCACGCGGGCAATGGCATCATTGAGATGCCAGTCGAGCCGTTCCAGATCATCGGGGAAAAGCTGGAAGGAAAAGTCATCCGGCATCGGATCATCTGATGTTGCCCAATGCGCCCGGCAATTGCGCTCATAGGGACCAAGATTCATGCCGTTCTTTTCCTGCCGCAGATAATAGGACGAATCCACATCACGCAGCAGTGGCAGTTTGTGGCCTTGCTCGCGGCTCCATGCGGCAATTTCAGGGATTTCATCAAACAGCAGATATTGGTGGCTCATCACCATCATCGGCACATCGCGGCCAAACAGTTTGCCGATTTCCTGCGCGCGATAACCGGCGGCATTGACCACATATTCACAGCGGATATCGCCCTGCGGCGTGGAAATCACCCATTCATCGCCATCGCGCCGTGCAGCGGTCACAGGGCAAAAACGGATGACTTTTGCGCCCATATCGCGCGCGCCCTTGGCCAGAGCCTGCGTCAGCTGGGCTGGATCAATATCGCCGTCATTGGGATCGTAGAGCGCGCCTTCCAGATCATGCGTCGACAGGAAGGGATAGCGCCCGGTGATTTCATCGACACCGAGCACATCAATATCCATGCCCTGATAGCGGCCCATGCTCTTGACGCGCTGAAACTCGCGCATCCGCTCCTTGCCATGGGCAAGCCGCAGCGAGCCCGTGACGTGGTAGTTCATGGGGTAGTCGACTTCCTGCGCCAGTCCCCGATAGAGTTCAGCCGAATAACGCTGCATGTTCATCACCGACCACGAGGCGGAGAATGTCGGCACATTACCCGCCGCATGCCATGTGGAACCCGATGTCAGCTCGTTCTTTTCCAGAAGCACGCAATCGGTCCATCCAGCCTTGGCCAGATGATACAGGCAGGAGACGCCGACCGCCCCGCCGCCAATGATGACGACCCGCGCCGACGTTGGAAATTCAGACATGCAAAGTCTCCCGTGGTCTTATGCTTTTTGTTTGCAGGCTAAGCCCGTGCGATTTCATCGAGGTACCACTGGATGTACCGCAATTCGTTCTGCTCCATCGGCGCGATGGGTCCCGGCACGAAGTAGTGCGAGCGTACACCGCGCGCCGTGTGTTCGATGATTGTCTTGTCCTCGGCAGTCGTCACCTTCCAAAGCCATGTCAGCTTTTCAAGATCGTAATCCCTGCCCTCTTCGGCGTCGCCGCGCACCAGCCAGATCAGTTCCATCTCGCAGGTCTCAGCCGTCTTCGGGATAAAGCGATAGATCATGCCATGATCAGGGTAGCAGACGAGAAAGCTGGTACCGCCAAGGTGAATGGAGGTCACGCCGCCATCAAATTCGGTGAAACGGCCCATCAATGGCCCAACGGGCGAACCATCCTCGCTACCGCTCGATACGCCATCATAGAGCGCATAGCGGAACGTATCGATGGTTTCCTGACCCTGCGCCGAATTCTGCCAGTGATCGCCGGTGGCGATGTCAATGCCGAGCGCGCAGGTGCGCTGCTCCATGCGGGCATTCAGTTCGGTGATTTTCTCCAGTGGCTGCTCCAGCGCATGGGTCTGCGAATACTCAGGATGCGCCGGACCGCAATGGTAGCACTCCACATAGTTCTCGACCGCCAGTTTCCAGTTGGCATCAACCGGATAGGTCTCGCGGTGCGCCACCTTGGCATCGGCCCAGCCATATTGGCCGCAGGTGGTACGCAGTGACTGTTCGATGATGGAAAAATCCAATGGTTCGTCAGCGAAGCAGATGAAAATCAGCCCTTCGGCCACCCGCACATGCAGTTTTTTCAAGCCGTGGGCGCTGCGGTCAAAATCCCGCGGCATCAACCGGGCCGCCCGCAGGCTGCCGTCGTTCATGTAGGTCCATGCATGGTAAGGGCAGACGAAAAAGCGGGCATTGCCCTTTTGCTGGGTGCAGACCTCGGCGCCGCGATGGCGGCAGACATTGAGGAATGCATGGATCGACCCATCTTCGGTGCGTGAGACGATCACCGCTTCCGCATCGATCTTGAACAGCTCGAAATCGCCTGTATTGGGGATGATGCTGGCGTGGCCGATGCAATGCCAGTGGCGGCGGAAGACGCGCTCCATATCTCTGGCATAGACATCCGGGTCCATATAGAAGGCGCGCACCAGACCGTGACCCGGCCGGTGTTCCGCAATCATGCGATCGATCTTGTCGCCTGCCGGTGCAATCCCGGCCAATGCCTGTTCTGCGCCCATCTTTGCCTCGCTCAAAAAGAATGTTCCCGAACGCTTATTGTTTCTCGGATGCGTCGCAGATTAGAATGATTCCGCATTGGGCTCCGTTCAAGCGATGGTTGCTCATGAAGACATGAATTATTCTCAACAGTCGAAATTGCAGGTGCCACCCGATGATGTCGAAGCCCAGAATACCGCCGCTCGGCTCATTGCGTGCGTTTGAAGCCTCGGCGCGATTGCTGAGCTTTCGCCTTGCGGGTGATGAGCTTGGCGTGACGCAATCAGCGATCAGCCATCGCATTTCCGAACTTGAAGCGATTTTGGGCGTAAAACTCTTCGAGCGGTTGCCGCGCGGCGTGGCGATGACCGATGCCGGGACGCTCTATTATCCCTATATGCGCGATGCCTTTGAAAAGATTGCGCGTGGCACGGCACTGATCAACCGGCTTGGCACAACGGATGATCTGGCGCTTGAAACCTACGCCACCTTTGCCATTCGCTGGCTCATTCCCCGCCTGACGGATTTCCGCAAGGTCAATGCAAACCTTGCCATCCGCATTGGCACGAGCCAGCTTGACTGGGAACTCAACATCGACAGTTGTGATATCGGCATCATCCACACCACGCGGCCGGAGCGGATGAACTTGCATTACCGGCTATTGGTAAAGGCAGAGATGTTTCCCGTATGCAGCGCGCAGGTCGCAGCAAACATTGCGGGTGATAACAGTGCCAAGGCATTGAACAAGGTGCCGCGCCTCGCGCTCTATACGGCGCCTGAAGATTGGGGAACCTGGCTGGAGGCGGCAGGCATTGCCGACACCGGACAGGCTGTGACGCTGAAATTCGACACCTATCTCGCCGCCCTGCAATCGGCGCTCGATGGTCAGGGACTGGCCATCGCGCCGGGTTTTCTGGTGGCGGATGATCTCAAAGCCGGACGTCTGTTGGCGCCTTTCCCGCTGAGAGTTCCGCAACCCGGTGCCTGGTACATGATCTGCCGCAAAGAGCGGGTTAATGAAGCCCGTATCCGCCAGTTTGAGAAGTGGTTGGTGGAGCAGTTTGAGGCTGCATGAGCGTGGTTGTGGTGCGTGGTTCGACAAGCTCACCATGAGGGAGAGTGGGGATGCAACAATAATCACAGAGATTGGAGATCAAAAGGCTGCAGAATAAAGCTCCCCTTCATCACCCATCTCCCTCATGGTGAGCTTGTCGAACCACGAACCACGAACCACAAGCCCAAACCATCTCCAACCCTATTTCCGCTTAATCCCAATCGCTCTGCCCACACGCGCAGGTAGCTCCAGCTTTGAATGGGCTTGCTTGTAGAACTCAAGCTTGGGCAACACATCTTCCGGAAACGGGACAACTTTGGGCCCGTTCATATCCACATGCAGCGACAGAACTTCCGACGTCGCGGCCACCCATCCATCCCGGTGGATGATCTCGTTATAGGTGTGCAGGCGTTTGCCGTCGAAATCGATCAACTGGCTCGTTACAGTCACCACATGGTCAAGATGGATCTCCTGCACATAGCAGATGTGGACCTCGGCGGTGTAAATCGTCAGCTTCCGCTCCGCCGCATATTTCGGCCCAAAACCAAGCTCCGCAAGGAACTCATCACCACCACGGTCAAACACCACGTTATAATAGGCCATGTTCAGATGACCGTTATAATCGATCCACTCCTTTTCCATGGAGATCGGCGCGGAGCGGTATAATTCACCTTCAGACATGCGGGTGTTCCCTTATTGGTAAAACTCGGTGGCATTTGAAGCATGGCAGCCACCCCTTCACTTTGTCAAAAGCGACTGATGATGGCGGCTGCCTAACGATTGGCATTGGTGCGTAAACTGCTCGGCGTCTTACCTTCGAAGGTGCGAAATGTGCGGGCGAAGGCGGCGGCGGATGAAAAACCTGTGCGTGCAGCGATGTCGGCAAGCGGTGTTCTCGTGTCGGTGATCAGCCGCCGCGCGATCTTGAGGCGCAGGCGCAGATAATAGCGGCCCGGCCCTTCGCAGACCGCTTTTGCAAATATCTTTTCAAGGCTGCGGGCGCTGAGACCACAACGTTTGGCAATGGCCCCAATGGTCAGCGGTGCATCGAGATGTCCCTCCATCAGCCGGATTGCAGTGGCGAGTTTCGGATGCACATCGTCAAGCCGCCCGAGCGAAACAAGTGGCTGGGCATCATTGGAGGCATGGGCCTCGTCATAGATGAAGACGCTCGCCACATCGAGCGCCACGGACATGCCGCAGCGCGAACGGATGAGATGCAGCATCAGATCAAAAGTCGGCGATGCGCCGCCGGTGGTGAAGACAGGACCTTCAATAACATAGCGGTCCGGTCGCACATCGGTTTCAGGAAATTCGGCGGTGAACTCCTCCATGTCTTCCCAGTGAGTTGTAGCCCGGCGTCCCCGGAGCAATCCTGCGCGGCCAAGCAGCCATGACCCCGCTTCGATGCCGCCGATCATCTGGTAGCGGTGCGTGGCGCGGCGCAGGCTGGCGGTGAAGGTCGTGCGCGAAATATCCGAGGTACCGAAGCCGCCGATCATCAGCAGCATGTCGGCTTTGTCAGAAGGATCGAAGGCACCGGAGACCGCAATGGGCAGACCGCAGGTGGTGATAGCAGGGTTTCCATCCAGAGAAACGATCTGCCATTTGAACAGGTTGCTGCCCGAGACGCGATTGGCCGCGCGCATGGGATCAATAGTGGATGCCACGCACATCAGTGATGCACCGCTGAAGACGAGAACCGTCACTTCAAGCGTTTTGGCGTTGGGTAAAAAGAGTGGCGACGATTCGCTATTCATCAAATCAAATTCGTATATTGCAAAGCATTGGTTTGCAACAGCTGCATGATTTGCCCAACGAAAAAATGGGAGCAAAGCAATGGGACTCACCCCCAATCGCGACGTATTCATTACCTGTGCCGTGACCGGCTCCGGTGACACGACAGGCCGGTCCGACAAGGTTCCGGTCACCCCGCGCCAGATCGCCGATGAGTGCATTTCCGCCGCTAATGCGGGAGCGGCTATCGCTCACATCCATGTGCGTGATCCGAAAACGGGCAAAGGCTCACGCGACATTGCGCTGTATACGGAAGTGGTCGAGCTGATCAAAGCGTCTGGTGTCGACATGGTGCTGAACCTCACCGCCGGTATGGGCGGCGACCTGACGCTTGGCTCGACCGAACAGCCCATGCCGCCCTCGCCTGATGGTACGGATATGGTTGGCGCCACCGAACGTCTCGTCCACGTGGCAAAGCTGCGCCCGGAAATTTGTACGCTTGATTGCGGCACGATGAATTTCGGCGAAGGCGATTACGTCATGACCAATACGCCTGCCATGCTGAAAGACATGGCGGCACAGATCAAGGCGCTCGGCGTGCGCCCGGAAGTCGAGATTTTCGACACCGGTCATCTGCTTCTCGCCAAATGGCTCTATGACCAGAAATTGCTGGAAGATCCTGTCATGGTGCAGCTCTGCATGGGCATTCCATGGGGTGCGCCGGATGATATCAACACGCTGTTGGCACTCACCAACAATTTGCCATCCAACTGGACGTTTTCGGCCTTTTCCATTGGCCGCAACCAGATGCCCTATGCCGCCATGGCGATGCTGGCGGGCGGCAATATCCGCGTTGGTCTTGAAGACAATATCTGGCTCGACAAGGGCGTTCTTGCCACCAACGGTCAACTGGTCGAACGGGCGGTGAAGGTTGCCGAAAGCATTGGCGCGAAAATCCTCGGTCCTGACGAGGTTCGCGCCCGCATGAAACTGACAAAGGGCTGGTGACATCATGAGGACAATTCGCAAAGCGGCAGCCGTCGGCGGCGGTGTTATCGGCGCGGGCTGGGTCGCCCGCCTCATTCTCAACGGTATCGACGTCTCGATCTTCGATCCTGATCCGGAAGCGGAGCGCAAGGTCAGCGAGGTGATGAAAAATTCACGCCGTGCCTACAAGACCATGGTTCCCGGTGGCCTGCCGAAAGAAGGCAAGCTGACTTTTGCCAAGACCATTGCCGAAGCTGTCGCCGGTGCCAATTTCATTCAGGAAAGCGTGCCGGAACGGCTTGATCTGAAACACAAGGTGCTGGCGGAAATCGACAAACATGCGGCTGTCGACGCGATTATCGGTTCGTCCACATCAGGCATTTTGCCATCGGATATGCAGACATCGATGCAGCATCCGGAGCGCCTGGTCGTTGGTCATCCCTATAATCCTGTTTATCTGCTTCCCCTCGTGGAAATCGTCGGCGGCAAGCTGACCTCGCCGGAAGCCATCGAAACCGCGCGTGAGCTTTACGCCTCGATCGGCATGAAACCGGTGGTCATCCGCAAGGAAATCGAAGCCTTTGTTGGCGACCGTCTGCTCGAAGCCGTCTGGCGCGAAGCGCTGTGGTTGATCAAGGATGATATTACCACCGTCGAGGAACTCGACGATATCATGCGTTATTCCTTCGGGATTCGCTGGGCGCAGATGGGTATGTTTCAGGTCTATCGTGTGGCGGGCGGCGAAGCGGGCATGCGCCACTTCATGGCCCAGTTCGGCCCCTGTCTGTCATGGCCATGGACCAAGCTGATGGACGTTCCTGAACTCACTGACGAGTTGGTCGACAAGATCGCCACCCAGTCCGACGAACAGGCGCATGGTCTTTCGATCCGCGAACTGGAACGCATCCGCGACGACAATCTGGTTGCCATCATGGATGCCCTCTCCCGCCAGAACAAAGGCAAGGGCTGGGGCGCCGGGGCACTCTACAAGGATTACACAAAACAGCTGTCCAAACTGGCAAAGAAGCCTGCCATTTCAAAAGCTGCCGAAAAAGCCAAATCCACCAAACCGAAGAAGAAGGTTTAGAACCATGGATTTCGGTCTTTCGGAGGAACAAAGGCTGATTGTCGAGACAACCCGCGCCTTTGTCGAAAACGAGCTTTACCCGCACGAAGCGGAAGTCGAGCGCACGGGTGTCCTGCGCAAGGAACTGGCTGATGAGCTGAAGCAAAAGGCGATTGCCGCCGGTCTTTATGCGGCGAACATGCCTGAAAGCGTCGGCGGTGCCGGTCTCGATACGGTGACATGGCTGCTCTATGAAAAGGAGCTTGGCCGCGCCAATTACGCGCTGCACTGGTCCTGCGTCGGGCGTCCCTCGAACATTCTGCTCGCTGGCACAGACGCCCAGAAGGAAAAATACCTTTACCCCTGCATTCGCGGCGAAAAGTCTGATTGCCTTGCGATGACCGAACCCGGTGCGGGTTCGGATCTGCGCGGCATGAAGGCAACAGCCGTGGAAAAAGGCGGCGACTGGATCGTCAACGGCACGAAACATTTCATCAGCCATGCGCTGGAAGCGGATTTTGTCATCCTCTTCGTGGCCTCGGGTGAAGAAGACACGCCGCGCGGCAAGAAGAAAAAGATCACTGCCTTCTTCGTCGACAAGGATCATCCCGGGATGAGCATCCGCGAGGGTTATCGCAATGTCTCGCATCGGGGCTATACCAATGCGATCATCGAGTTTGATGATTGCCGCCTGCCCGCCGATGCTATCCTTGGCGAAGTGCACAAAGGCTTTGACGTCGCCAATACATGGCTTGGTGCCACACGGCTGCAGGTCGCGGCTACTTGCCTTGGCCGGGCAGAACGCGCACTTGGCCACGCCATCGAATATGCGGCGCAGCGGGTGCAGTTCGGCCAGCAGATCGGCAAATTCCAGGGCGTTTCGTTCAAGCTGGCCGATATGGCAACGGAACTGAAGGCTGCTGATCTGCTGACTTTCGAAGCCGGATGGAAATTCGATCAGGGCACTGTAACCGATCAGGACATGGCCATGGCTAAGCTGAAAGCCACGGAGGTGCTTGCCTTCGTTGCCGATGAAGCCATCCAGATTCACGGCGGCATGGGATTGATGGACGACCTGCCACTTGAACGCATCTGGCGCGATGCCCGCGTGGAGCGGATTTGGGAAGGCACATCGGAAATCCAGCGCCACATCATTTCCCGCGCTTTGCTTCGTCCGCATGGAGCATGAGCGGTTTATGAGGTCAGGTTTCGCCATCATCACCCCCCTCTGTCCTGTCGGACATCTCCCCCACAAGGGGGGAGATCACATTGGCATGAACGCCTTTGCACAACCGGAAACGTTTCAAATTGTGCAAAGGCAGTATTGTAGGCTGATCTCCCCCCTTGTGGGGGAGATGCCTGACAAGGCAGAGGGGGGTGGTTGCTAGTGCCAAAACTCGACCGTCTGCTTCGACCCAAAACCATTGCAGTCTTCGGCGGCCTTCAGGCGGCCGAAGTCATCAAGCAATCGCAGAAAATGGGATTCTCCGGCGAGATATGGCCTGTGCATCCCAAACATGATGAAATTCTTGGCCTGAAAGCCTATCGCTCGGTTGCCGACCTTCCCGGCAGCCCGGATGCGGCATTCGTCGGCGTCAACCGGTTTCTTACCATCGACATTGTCAGGCAATTGCGTGAACGCGGTGCGGGTGTTGCCGTATGCTATGCCTCGGGCTTTCTGGAAGCTGGCGCCGATGATGCGGATGGTGCGCGGCTGCAGGATGAGCTGATTGAGGCAGCGGGCGACATGCCGATCATCGGGCCAAACTGTTATGGCCTGATCAATTATTGCGATGGTGCCCTGCTCTGGCCCGACCAGCATGGCGGACGCAGACTTGCGGCTGATGAGCGCGGTGTTGCCATCATCACCCAGTCGTCCAATATCGCCATCAACATGACCATGCAGACGCGCGGATTGCCAATTGCCCATGTGATGACGGCAGGCAATCAGGCGCAAACAGGCCTGCCCGATATGGCTATTGCCCTGCTTGAGGATGAGCGGGTCACAGCGCTCGGTCTCCACATCGAAGCGTTTCAATCAGCGGCAAAATTCGAGGCACTGGCAAAACGCGCGCGGGAACTGAACAAACCCATCGTTGCCATGAAGGTTGGTCGCTCGGCGCAGGCGCGCGCGGCAACCGTTTCGCACACGGCCTCGCTGGCTGGATCGGATGCGGCGTCGGATGCATTTTTGAAGCGCCTCGGCATTGCCCGGGTCAATTCCATCGCCTCTTTCCTTGAAACGCTGAAGCTTCTGCATGTGCATAAACAGCTTGATGGCAATACGCTTTCGTCCATGAGTTGTTCCGGCGGCGAAGCCTCTGTCATGGCCGACAGTGCCGAAGGCCGCGCGGTTCACTTTCCAGTCCTCACACCCGAACACCGGGCCAAAGTAAAATCCACGTTGGGGCCGCTGGTCGCCGTGGCCAATCCGCTCGATTACCACACCTTTATCTGGAACAATGAACCGGCACTCACCGAGACCTTTACAGCCATGGTATCAGGGAGCTTTGCGCTCAATTGCCTTGTGCTTGACTTTCCCCGCAAAGACCGCTGTTCCGATGTGGATTGGTGGGCAACCGTGCGGGGTTTTGAGGCTGCTCTTAAAACCAATAATGCCAAGGGCGCCATTGTCGCATCCCTGCCGGAAAATATACCCGAGGAATATATTGCCGGGTTGATGGCGAGAGGTATTGCACCACTCTGCGGGATCACCGAGGCGTTTGATGCTGCTGAGGCTGCCGCGTTTATCGGTCAGGCATGGAAAACACCATTGCCTCAGCCCGTTGTTTCTCCCGAAGAAATCCATGCGGAAAACCTGACGCCTGACGAAGCGGAAGCAAAAGCCCTCCTTAGAATGCGGGGTCTACCCGTGCCTTTGGGCCAACGTTGCCAAAGCGTCGAAGAAGCGGTTGCAGCGGCGGAAAGATTGACCTTTCCGGTCGCGCTCAAGGCACTTGGCGTTGCGCACAAATCCGAGCTTAATGCTGTCAGGCTCAATCTGCGGGATGAACAATCCGCGCGTGCAGCCGCCGATGACTTAATCAGCATCGGCAGCGGACTTTATGTCGAACGCATGGTGACCGAAGCCGTTGCCGAACTCATTGTCGGTATTGTTGATGATCCGCAATTCGGGCCGCTGATGACGCTCGGCACCGGCGGTGTGCTGGTTGAACTGCTGAAAGACAGCGTGACGCTGCTCCTGCCATCCAGCCGGGCGGAGACCGAAGCCGCCCTGCGCTCGCTGCGTATGTTTCCGCTGCTTGACGGCTATCGTGGCAAACCGAAAGCCGATCTTGATGCGGCTTTGGATGCCATTCTTGGCATTGCCGATTTTGCGGTGAAGAATGCCGGCAGGATCGTTGAACTCGATATCAATCCGCTGCTTGTCTGCCGCAGCGGTCAGGGCGCATGGATAGCCGATGCGCTGCTTGTAACCAGGGGAGAGTTGCATGAGTGATGTGATCAGAACGCGCCGCGAAGGCGGTATTCTCGAAGTCACGCTGGATCGTCCGAAGGCCAATGCCATCGATCTCAAGACCAGCCGCCTGCTAGGAGAAACGTTCCAGAATTTCCGCGACGATCCTGAATTGCGCGTGGCGATTGTCCAGACCGAAGGCGACAAATTCTTCTCCGCTGGCTGGGATCTGAAGGCAGCCGCAAGCGGCGATGCCGTGGATGGTGATTATGGGGTCGGTGGCTTTGGCGGATTGCAGGAGCTGCGCGACCTCAACAAGCCTGTCATCGCCGCCGTCAACGGCATGGCGGTGGGAGGCGGGTTTGAACTCGCCCTCTCCTGCGATCTTATCTTTGCCTCCGACCATTCCAGTTTTGCCCTGCCTGAGATACGCGCAGGTACGCTTGCTGATGCCGCCACGGTGAAATTGCCCAAGCGCATTCCCTATCACGTCGCCATGGACCTACTTTTTACCGGACRCTGGATGGATGTCGCCGAGGCGCATCGCTGGGGTCTCGTCAATGAGGTTCTGCCCAAGGACAAGCTGATGGAGCGTGTCTGGGAGATCGCGCGTCTGCTCGAAAGCGGCCCGCCACTGGTGTTTGCCGCCATCAAGGAAGTGGCGCGTGAGGCGGAGGATATGAGTTTTCAGGACGCCATGAGCCGGATCACCAAGCGTAAATTCCGCACCGTCGATGTGCTTTATGCCTCGGAAGACGGTCAGGAAGGTTTTAAAGCCTTTGCCGAAAAACGCGATCCCGTATGGAAAGGCAAATGAGCACGGATTATTCGGTTCTGATCGACGCGGAAACCTGGGCTTTCATCGAGCGGACCAACAGCTTTTACCCACCCGATGCCGTCGACTCTACCGTCGCGCAGCAGCGCGAGGTCTATAACCGAATGTGCAGGGCATTTTTCGTCGGCTATCCCCAGAGCGTTTCATCCGCTGATCGCTTTGTCGACGCTGATAGCAGGAAAATCCCTGTCCGTATCTATGACAAAGAGAACACCACACCCGAAGCCATCTGCCTGTATTTTCATGGCGGTGGCTTTGTCGTCGGTGGTCTCGACAGCCATGATGATGTCTGTGCCGAGATTTGTGACGCCACCGGCTTTCGGGTTATGTCGGTCGATTATCGCCTCGCGCCCGAGCACGTACATCCCGCATCGTTCGAGGATTGTCTTGCGGTATTCGAGCATGTGGCGGCAACGTCTGCTCTGCCCATCGTGCTGTGCGGCGACAGTGCTGGCGGCAATCTGGTTGCTGCCGTTTCGCATCATGTGCGCCACAGTGATCGCGCGCCGATTGGTCAGGTGATGATCTATCCGGGATTGGGCGGTGCGCAGAACGAGGGTTCGTATGTCGCCCATGCGGAAGCACCCATGTTGACCACACGCGATACGGTCTACTACGCCAAGGTCAGAAGCGGTGATCACGACTGGTCAAAAGACCCGCGTTTTGCCCCGCTCGCTGACACCGACTTCTCCAACCTGCCCGATACGATTGTGATCTCTGCAGAATGCGATCCGCTATCGGATGATGGCAGGCACTATTGCGAGCGGATTTCAGCTGATGGCGGCAAGGCGATCTGGAACAATGAGCCCGGTCTGGTGCACGGCTATCTGCGTGCCCGCCACAGCGTCGAACGCGCCCGCTCCAGCTTCCGCCGGATATGCACTGCGGTGCATTTGCTGGGCCAAGGCCGCTGGCCGGGTCAGCTTTGAGTTAGATATCGTGAGTGGTCGATGGTGAGGTGAGTGGTGCGTGGTTGGACATAACGACCATGAGGGAGAGTGACGATGCAACGCTAATCGCAATATCGTTGCAGAATATGGTTCCCCGCGCCCCCATTGCCGTCATCCTCGGGCTTGACCCGAGGACCCACGGTTAAGGAAATTAGACGAATCTGGATACTTGGCGCTTTTAAATTGTGGGTCCTCGGGTCAAGCCCGAGGATGACGGAGAGATGGGTGGGTTAGAGGGAGCTATATTCTGCAACGGTTGTGATCTCCCCAAACCAAATGAAAGCGGACCCTAATTCCCCGCACTCGCCATGCGACGGTTTTTCACCGCACCTTCCAGCCAGCCCAGTTCCATCTCAGGAACCGATGACAGAAGCAGGTCCGTATAGGCATCGAACGGCGGCTTGAGCACCTGCGATTTTGGGCCGTAGCGCACCACCTCGCCGCGATACATTACGGCAATGGCATCGGCGATGGATTTTACCGTGGCAAGATCGTGGGTGATGAAGAGATAGGCCACATGTTCATCCGCCTGCAGATCAAGCAGAAGTTTCAAAATGCCATCGGCCACAAGCGGATCGAGCGCGCTTGTTACCTCGTCGCAGATGATCAGTTTCGGCTTGGCGGCAAGGGCCCGGGCGATACAGACGCGCTGTTTTTGCCCGCCTGACAGTTCGGCGGGATAGCGGTCGACAAAGCCCTTGCCC
Source organism: Phyllobacterium sp. TAF24 (assembly GCF_052113785.1). Lineage (NCBI taxonomy): Bacteria > Pseudomonadati > Pseudomonadota > Alphaproteobacteria > Hyphomicrobiales > Phyllobacteriaceae > Phyllobacterium > Phyllobacterium sp. TAF24. The sequence goes on from NZ_JBFRDN010000016.1 coordinate 88,185, forward strand.
ATCTCGATCTTGTCGAGCAGTTCGGCAATACGCTTGTCGCGTTCCTTGCCGCGCATGCCGAAATAGAATTCGAGCGGCCTGCCAATAATGGTCCCGATGGTCTGGCGCGGGTTCATCGCCACATCCGCCATCTGGTAGATCATCTGCAATTCGCGCAGATCATTGCGGGTGCGATTGGCGAGACGTGGTGAAAGCGTGCGCCCGTCAAAGGTGATCGAACCTTCCATCGGCGGCAGAAGGCCGGTGATCGCGCGTGCGAGTGTCGATTTGCCTGAGCCGGATTCGCCGACAACCGCGAGTGTCTGGCCGAGATGCAGATCCACCGAGACATTTTTCAGAACTTTGACCAGCCCGCCGCCATAGGCCGCCGTGACGTTCTTCACCGACAGAATGGGCGTGCCATCGGTTGTCTTTTCCTGATGCGGGATGTGATGCACCGAAACCAGCTGGCGCGTATATTCCTGGTGCGGTTCCTTGATGATCTGGCGCGTGTCGCCATATTCCACCATCTTGCCGTGGCGCAGTACCATGATGTCATCGGCAACCTGTGCCACAACCGCAAGATCGTGGGTGATATAGAGCGCGGCGACATTCGTGTCGTGAATGGCATCCTTGATCGAAGCGAGCACGTCAATCTGGGTGGTCACGTCAAGCGCCGTGGTCGGTTCATCAAAGACAATCAGATCCGGTTCCGAACAGAGTGCCATGGCAGTCATCGCTCGCTGCAACTGTCCGCCTGAAACCTGATGCGGAAAGCGTTGACCGAAAGTCTCGGGGTTCGGCAGGCCCAGCTTTTTGAACAGGCCAATCGCGCGTTTTTCCGCTTCAGCGCGCGTGGTGATCCTGTGCTGAAGCGCCGCTTCAATCACCTGATCCATCAACTTGCGTGCCGGATTGAAAGCCGCTGCTGCCGACTGCGCAACATAGCAGACTTCGCGGCCACGGATTTGCCGCAGCGTCTTTGCGCCACCTTTGAGGATATCGCGGCCATTGAGCAGCACTTCGCCGCCAGTGATACGGACACCACCGCGTCCATAGCCCATGCCCGAAAGACCGATGGTGGACTTGCCCGCACCGGATTCGCCGATCAGACCCAGAACCTTGCCGCGTTCGACTTTTACCGAGATATCGTCGACAATCACCACATTGCGTGGCGGTTCACCGGGCGGATAGCTGGTCGCTTCAATTCTCAGATTGCGGATATCGAGAAGAAGGCCCGTTTTGTCCTTTGCAGGTGCTTTAGCCATTGCCGCGCCCTCCCTTCAAGCTGGTGGTTCGGTTGAGTATCCAGTCCGCAACCAGATTGACGGAGATCGACAAGACAGCGATAGCGGCAGCCGGAATGAGCGCGGCGGGAATGCCGAAAACAATACCTTCCTTGTTTTCCTTGACCATACCGCCCCAATCCGCATCCGGCGGCTGAACACCAAGACCGAGGAACGACAGCGCTGATAGAAACAGCACAGCGAAGATGAAACGGAGGCCAAGCTCGGCAATCAGCGGCGTCAGGGCATTGGGCAATATTTCACGGAAAATAATCCAGATACGTCCCTCGCCGCGCAGCTTTGCCGCCTCGACGAAATCCATGACGTTGATATCGACAGCCACCGCCCGCGCCAGCCGGTAAACACGGGTGGCATCAAGAAGCCCCATAACGAAGATCAGCGTTGTGATATTGGCGGGCAGAACCGAGAGCACGACAAGCGCAAAGATCAGGGTGGGGATCGCCATGATCAGATCGACAAAGCGCGACATGAGCTGATCGAACCAGCCGCCGATGACCGCAGCCGCAAAGCCAAGAACCGATCCGAGAATGAACGACAGGGCCGTTGCCATGGCAGCAATGAAGATGGTGATGCGCGCGCCGTAGATCATACGCGAAAGCAGATCGCGGCCAAGATTATCCGTACCGAGCCAGTATTTGGCCGACATGGGTTCCCAGACGTCGCCGACGGTTTCGCCGACGGAATATGGAGCAACCCACGGTGCGAAAATCGCCGCGAAGAGAAAGATGGCCGTGATGATCAGACCGATCCAGGCGCTGATGGGAATGTTTTTAACGTTCAACATGGCGCGGCCTCACTTGGGGTGTCTGAGGCGGGGATTGGAAACAATCGCCACGATGTCAGCAATAATATTAAGGGTGATGTAGACGGCCGCAAAAACCAGTCCGCACGCCTGAACAACAGGCACATCGCGCTTGGCCACATGATCAACCAGATACTGCCCCATGCCGGGATAGACGAAAATGACTTCGACCACGACCACACCGACAACAAGGAATGCCAGATTGAGCATCACCACATTGACGATTGGCGCAATGGCATTGGGGAAAGCATGGCGGGTGATGATCTGAAGCGGGGTCAGCCCTTTCAGCTCCGCCGTCTCGATATAGGCTGATTGCATGACGTTGAGGATGGCAGCTCTGGTCATGCGCATCATATGCGCCAGAACGACCAGTGTCAGGACTGTCACCGGCAGGGCAATGGCGCTCAGCCGTTCGCCGAGCGGCATGCCGTCATAGACGGTGGAAACGCTCGGGAACCATTGCAGGCGCACGGCGACAAAATAGATCAGCAGATAACCGGTAAAAAATTCCGGCAGCGAGGTGGAGGCAAGGCCGAGGCCGGAAATGAGCTTGTCCACCCAGCCATTGCGATAGCGCACGGCCAGAAGGCCAAGCGCGATTGCCAAGGGGATCGAGACAACAGCCGCCCAGAAAGCGAGGAACAGCGTGTTCCATAACCGCCCTTTGAGCGACGTCGCAATGTCCTGTCCGCTGGATAGCGCCGTGCCGAGATCACCGGTCAACATACCGCCAAGCCAATGCAGGTAGCGGATATAGGCCGGATCATTCAGCCCCATGTCACGCCGCAGGTTTGCCAAAGCCTCCGGCGTGGCCGACTGGCCGAGAATGGATTGCGCCACATCTCCCGGCAGTATCTGGGTGCCTGCAAAAATCAGCACCGAGACTGCCAGAAGAAGAAGAAGGCCCATGACTATGCGTTGGGCCACCAGTTTGAGGACAGGACCACTCATCCGTTAGGCCATCAGCCAGCAGCGGGACAAGGCATAGCCACCGCTCATTTCCTGATTGCCATCTTTCACCCAGCCGCCAACCTTGGCACTGGTCGCATCGATGAAGTCGTTGAACATCGGCACGATAACGCCGCCTTCATCGCGGACAGTCACCGACATGTCACGATACATCTGCTTGCGCTTGGCAGGGTCCAACTCGGCGCGCGCTGCAATCAATGTCTTGTCGAATTTTTCATTGAAGAAGCGTGTGTCGTTCCAGTCTGCGGTGGAAAGATAGGCGGTTGAATACATCTGGTCCTGTGTCGGACGGCCACCCCAATAGGATTCCGAAAATGGCTGCTTGTTCCACACTTCGGACCAGTAGCCGTCGCCGGGTTCGCGCTTGACCTCGATCTTGATGCCGGCCTTTGCCGCGCTCTGCTGGAAAAGCTGTGCCGCATCAATGGCGCCCGGAAAGGCCACATCGGAGGTGCGCAGCAGCACCGAACCATCATGACCGGATTTCTTGAAGTGGAAAGCCGCCTTGTCGGGATCGTAGGCACGCTGTTCGATATCATCCGAAAACAGCGGATAGGCCTTGTTGATCGGGAAATCATTGCCGATCGAACCATAGCCGCGCAGGATTTTCTGCACCATGTCTTCGCGGTTCATGGCGTATTTCAGCGCCAGACGCAGATCGTTATTGTTGAACGGTGCCGTGTTGCAATGGGCGATGAACACATAATGCCCCTTGCCCGCCACGTTCTGGATAGTCACACCGGGAACGCGCTTGACCAGATCAACGATCTTCGGCTCGACGCGGTTGATCATGTGAACCTGTCCGGACTGCAAAGCGGATGTGCGGGCCGTGGCATCGTTGATGACGATGATTTCAATCTGATCCGCGTGACCGCGCTTATCGCCGTCCCAATAGCTGGCGAATTTCTCGCCGATATGGCGCACGCCCGGTTCGTCCTTGACGACCTTATAAGGCCCGGTACCGATACCGGCGGTCGGCTTGTCCTTGCCGCCATTGGGCTGGATCATCAGATGGTAATCATCCATCAGGAACGGCAGGTCGGCATTCGGCTCTTTCAATGTGAAAACAACGGTATCGCCGTCTTTCTTCACATTGTCGATGCCCTTCATGACACCAAGCGCACCGGATTTTGAATTGGCATCGGAATGGCGTTCCATCGTGGCTACGACGTCATCAGCCGTCATTTCCTTGCCATTGTGGAACTGCACACCCTTGCGGATCTTGAAGGTCCAGACCTTGGCGTCGGGTGTCGAACCCCATTCGGTGGCAAGTTTCGGGTTTAACGTGCCATCGGCCTGAATTTCAACGAGCTGTTCGCCCCATTGGCGGCCAAATTTATAGGGAACCTGGCTCTGCCATGTTGCCGGGTCCATGCTGTCGGTCGAAGCGCCGCCCTGCATGCCGGCTTTTAGCGTACCGCCCTTGACCGGGCCTTCGGCCAAAGCGGCGCTGGAAAGCAATGAATTGGCGAAAACGGTGGTGACACCGAGAGCGGCAGCGCGGCCAAGAAAATCACGACGGGACAAATGTCCGCGTGCGACCTTGCGGCTCAGATAATCGAGTTCTTTTGACATACCCATTCCCCTTTTGTTGCTTGGAACGCATGGCGCCCAAATTCGGTTTTTGTGAATTATGCGACTTGATACCCGTGGATTTCAACCGTCAATGTGACTTTTGACTATAACCTCCAGCAATCAGATGTGCTGACGCGCGATTGTCTCGGCGAAATTTCGCTCGAAAACCAGCTCGTCATTTTCGTAGGCTTCAATGCGGCCCGTCAGATGAAAATTCTGCTTGTCTGACCGCATCGTGGTGAACGTTTCCGTGCGGACGCGCCATTCATCGCGGCCTGACAGCTCCGTCCAATGAGTCTCGCCATAGGCGGAAAGTGGATTATCAGGATGGATTTCCCAGCGTTCACGCGCAACACTGCCATGGATCAGTCCATGCTCTTTGTCCCGCGCTTCGCCAAAATCATCCATGATCGACAAGATAATCTTGCCGCTGACCTGATCATGTTCGATCAGGCGACTGTTTGTGCCCTTGCGCAAGGTGTCGAGTTGCCATGGCGACGCTGCTTCCGGCTCAGGAAAGGTCCATTCGTCACCCATTGCGAGATCGCGGGATGGCAAATCCAGCCTGCCGCCATGCAGCGTCAGGCTGACAGTCTCAGGCGATGGCCAGACCATCGGCCAATAGCTTGATGAGACGGCAATGCGCAGGTGATGACCGGCTGGGACACGGTAGGCAATGTCATCCAGCTTGAACCGGATTTTGACAGGTTCGCCCGGCTTCAGGCTTTCCGGCTTTTCGTGGCTGTTGCGATGGCAGAGATTGAACACACCATAGGTGATGCGTGTCGATGCGCCATCCGGGTGCACATCGCACAGGCGCACGGCAACCAGGGCAACAGGCTTGTCGCTGGAAAGCGTCAGCGAGATTTCAGGTGCGCCGACAATATCAACAGCCTTTTCAAGCACAGCGCCATCATAGCAGACAGACAACGCATCATCGCGGCGCTGATCGCCGGGAAGTTCCGGGCCAAGCCAGATGGCGCAATATTCTCCGCCCATCATGCCGCAATCCTGCGGCGAAGCGATAAGATGGGCAAATTCCTTGACGGGCTTGTTACCCAGAGATTTTTCGGCAGTCAGGTGAAGCACTTCGTTGCGGATGGTCTTTGATGGCCATTGCGGCTCCGCAATCCAGTAACCGGGACGTTCCGTGTACCAGCTTTTCGGACGAACGGAATCCATCAGATAGCCGCGATAAGCCGGATCGTTCTCGACGCCCGTATCGATATCCTTCAGCCAGCGGTCCCACCAGCGCAAAGCCTCCTGCAGGAAGCCGATGCGCGGTTCGGGCACGGCGAAATGCGGATATTTATGCACCCACGGTCCGACAATGCCTTTGACCGGTGCAGTAATGCCTTCCATCAGGCGCGGTACGGCGTTCTTGTAACCATCACCCCAGCCGCCAATCGCCAATGTGGCGGCTTTGACAGCGGAGAAATCCTCGCAGATTGAACCGCGCTTCCAATAGGCATCACGGGTCTGGTGCATCAGCCAGGTCGCGGGCAGAAATGGCTCATGATCAAGCCGGTCGAGCCACATGGCACGCCATTTATCGCCGACAAGCAGCGGATCGGGTGAACGCGAGGAATAGGCGAGCATGGTCGCGCCCCATCCGAGATTTTCGTTCAGCAGCAATCCGCCCTTGTAATGAATATCATCGGCATAGCGGTCATCCGTCGAGCAGAGCGTGATGATGGCTTTCAGCGCTTTGGGCTGCAAAGCCGCCACCTGCAACGAATTGAACCCGCCCCAGGAAATGCCCATCATGCCAACCCTGCCCGATGACCAGGGCTGCGCTGCAATCCATTTGATCACATCGCAGGCATCGTTGAGTTCCTGAACCGAATATTCGTCCTCCATCAGCCCTTCGGAATCGCCGTTGCCGCGCATATCGACACGCAGGCAGGCATAGCCATGTCCGGCAAAATAAGGATGGGTGAGATTATCTCGCGCCGTGGTGCCATCGCGCTTGCGATATGGCAGGAATTCGAGAATGGCGGGAACCGGATTTTCAACTGCATCTTCGGGCATCCAGACCCGGGCCGAGAGGCGGCAGCCATCGGGCAGAACGATGCCCAGATCGGCTTCTTCTCTCACTTTGTGCTGAAAAGTCTCGACTGTCCGCATTACCATCTTTCGTTCCTGCAGCGGAGCGGAAAACAGATCCGGTCATTTGTCTTGGCGACAATGACCAATGCACACCGGGCAGACCACCCGGTGAAAACATGAATCCCATTTTCTCGTCTTTTGCGAGGTGTTCCTTTGTATCGTACTATGCGCATCTGTCCGGCTATGCGGACCAAACACTTGCGACATATGTTCGGTCATTTGCGTCACGCTGGAAAAGTCTCATCCCAGCCTTGATGGAATAAGCTTTTCCAACCGGCGGAAGAGAAAAACAATGATGCCGGTGATGACAAGATAACCGGCGGCCAACAGCAAAAGCGGCTCATAGGTGATGAATGTATCCTGTCTTACGCGCGAGGCGACAGAATAGAGATCGACGACGGTAATCGTTGCCACCAGCGGGGTTGATTTCAGCTGTAACACCGCCTCGCCCGCCAGTGTCGGCAAAGCGCGATGAATGGCCTGCGGCAACCAGATGCGACGAAAAATGGTGAAGCGGCGCATACCGAAAGCCCGCGCCGATTCCAGCTGTCCCTTGGGCACACCGGCAAACGCGCCGCGCATCACCTCGCCCTCATAACCCGCATAGGACAGGGAGAGAGCCAGCACCGCATAGGGCCATGCTTGTCTCAAGTACGGCCAGAGTTCCGAGCTGCGTATCCACGGATATTGCGGGAACAGCGAACCCAGCCCGTAATAGAGCAGCCAGAGTTGCAGGAGCAGCGGCGTGCCGCGAATAACAGTGCAGAACACCCGTGCCGGTACCGCAAGAATTGCCGGGCCCGCTGCCTGTGCCAATCCAAGCGGTACAGCCAGCAGGAAACCGATGATGACGGTAACGATCAATATCCAGATCGTGCGCCACAGGCCTTGCAGGATCAGATCCCCATAATTGGGCAACCAGTCCCAACGCATGAAGAAAATAGCTGAGGCGACAAGCGCAATACCAATCAGAATGAGGACAATGCGATGCGGCGGGAGTTTACGCGCCTGCCCGCTCGTGTCGCTGTCCTTGTGGATCGGAAATGTTTCGATGGGCGCTTCAAGTGGCGTTTCGCTCATCATCGCGCCTCCTTGACCGAAGGCATGCCGCGCCGCGCCCATTGCTCAACCTTGGCAAGGATGAGGTTGGAGAACAATGTGATGGCAAGGTAAAGAACGCCTGCCGCGATGAAGAACAGGAAATAGGCCTTTGTCGTGCCCGCAGCCTGACGGGTCACAAGCGTCAGTTCACTGAAACCCACCACCGCGAGCAGAGCCGTATCCTTGGTCGAGATCAACCATAGATTGGCAAGGCCCGGCAGCGCATGCGGCAGCATGGCAGGCAAGGTAATACGGCGCATCATTAGCGTTGGCGACATGCCATAGGCCCGCGCCGCCTCGATTTCCCCCTGCGGAATGGCTTTGATAGCCCCGCGCAGCACTTCCGTGGCATAGGCACCCTGCACAAAGCCGAGCACAACAATACCAGCAACCAGTCCGCTGATATCGACACGCTGATAGCCGAGGCCTTCCAGCACCCGATTGATCATGTCGGTGCCCGCATAATAGAGCAGCAGGATCAGCACCAGCTCCGGAACCGCACGCACAATAGTCGTATAGATCGCCGCAATATCGCGAACCAGTGGCCCGCCATAGAGCTTGCCATAGGCACCGAATGTGCCAATCAGCAATCCCATGCCAAAGGCACCCACGGCGATCTGCAGCGAATTTGCCAGACCACGCAGGAGATTACCGCCCCATCCCGGCGGATTGGGAGACAGAAGATCAAACATGCCGGCTATACCAGCTGGAATAATTGATGCGTCGGCCAAGCGATCCTCGATTCAAAGCAATGAAATGCACCCATATCCCGGTGAGGGAATTAGCGCTGCAGATTTAGTATGCCGTGGTTCGACAAGCTCACCATGAGGGAGAGTCGTGGTTGCACGGAGCCAAATTCTGCAACGTTGGTGACTATCGTTGCATCCTCGCTCTCCCTCATGGTGAGCTTGTCGAACCACGCACTCCGTTCATGCAAAGAACGCGCTGAAGGGTTAACCATCGGCCATCTCCTCTCCACAAGGGATTGGGTGCATTGTGTAGACTACGTCATGGACGGATAGGAAAAAGCCGGAGCAGGCAAACACCTGCTCCAGCCAACGGCTTACCCGCCATACATATCGAAGTTAAAGTACTTCTTCGAAATCTCGTCATATTTGCCATTGGCGCGAATGTCCTTGATGGCTGTATTGATCTTGCCCTTCAGCTCCGTATCACCTTTGCGCAGGCCAACACCAACACCGGGTCCAAGGACTTCCAGATCGGGCGCAACTTTGCCCTTGATCTCGCAGCAGGCCTTGCCCGCGTCGGTCTGGGCGAAGGTTTCAAGTGCCAATGAATCGGCCTGCGTCGCGTCAATCCGCCCGGCAGCCAGATCCTGATTGGCTTCGTCCTGCGTCTGGTATTCCTTGATTTCAGCCGCTGTCGCGGCAAAATGCTTCTTGGCATAGACCTGGTGAATGGTCGAAACCTGCACGCCTATGATTTTGCCTTTCAGACCTTCGGGTGAAGCGTCCATCTTGACGTCTTTCGATCCGAGGATGACCGTGGGCGTATTGTAATATTTGTCGGAAAAATCGATCGTCTTCTCGCGCTCGGCTGTGATCGACATGGAAGCGGCGATCATATCGATCTTCTTGGTGGTCAAAGCCGGAATGATACCATCCCACGAAACGGGCGTGATCACGCAGTCAAGCTTGGCCTGAGCGCAGATTGCCATGGCAATATCGACTTCCCATCCTTCCCATTTGCCCGAAGCATCAGGTGAGGCAAAAGGTGGATAAGGTTCGGCGGCAATGCCAACCTTGAGTTGTTCAGCGCTGGCAACACCCATTCCTGCGACCAGCACAGCGGCGGCAACCGCTGATTTCAAGAAAGCTCTCATTTTTAACTCCATTTGTTTTCTTGTTCCCCAGGATTATTCCCTGTATTTTTTCATGCAATTTATGAAACAGTGCGGATAAACTGCTTCAAACGTTCAGATTTTGGTGATCCGAACAATTCTTCCGGTGGCCCCTCTTCTTCGACAATGCCGTTGTGGAGATACATGACATGGCTTGCCACTTCCCGGGCAAATTTCATCTCATGTGTCACCAGCAGCATGGTTCGCCCCTCCTTGGCGAGATCACCGATAACCTTCAGAACTTCGCCGACCAGCTCCGGATCGAGCGCCGATGTCGGCTCGTCGAACAGCATCACACGCGGCTGGATCGCAAGGGCGCGGGCAATGGCACCACGCTGCTGCTGACCACCGGAAAGGTAGGCTGGATAGACATCGCGCTTGGCTGAAAGTCCGACCCGTTCGAGCAATTGTTCGCCGATAGCCATGGCTTCATCGCGTTTCATGCCAAGAACATGAACAGGCACTTCGATGACGTTCTGGATCAGGGTCATATGCTGCCAGAGATTGAAATTCTGGAACACCATGCCGAGACGGCTGCGAATACGTTCGATCTGACGGCGGTTGGCAGGGTATTGACCGCCCTCGCCGTCGCTGACCATCTGCACATCCTCGCCATTGATGCGAATGACGCCGCTTGTCGGGTTTTCGAGGAAATTGATACAGCGCAGGAAAGTTGACTTGCCGGAACCGCTGCCGCCGATCATCGCCACGACATCACCGTCTTTGGCGGTCAGCGAAACGCCCTTGAGAACTTCAAGGGCGCCGAATTTCTTGTGCAGGTTCCAGACGTGGATGGCTTCGGCTTTTTCGGCCGGGACGGATTGGAGAGGCTCCGTCTGAGCGGATGCGTGTAACGCTTCCGTCATCGTGCGGTTTCCATGGGTTGTCTGGCACCTGCTGTCATCATTATTGCCTGTTTTGTCAGCATGAGGCGAAACTGCCTAATTTCGAGCATCACACCACTTGCGCTCTAATTATGCAAGCGTATAAATACTCCAGATGCAATTTTTACGAGAGAGCAGTCGATGAGCGCATTCGGTTCCCAGTCCATGGCCCTTCCCCTGAAACGCGTCATCATGCGCATGCCTGACCGCGTTATGGCTGGTGCCGAGCGTGACGTCTGGCATTATGGCCCGCAATTTGATCCGCGCCGCGCGTCGGAACAGCATCGTGTGTTCGCCGATCTTGTGGCTCAATCGGGTGCTGACATTACCTGGATCAGAGATGGCAATGATGGATTGTCGGATTCCATATTCACGCACGATCCCTCTCTCGTCACCGACAAGGGTGCAATCCTTCTGCGCATGGGCAAGCCCCTGCGCCTTGATGAAACCGATCTTCATCACGAAACCTATAGCCAGATGGATGTGCCGGTTCTTGGCCGCATTGTCGCGCCGGGTACGGTTGAAGGCGGTGATTGCGTCTGGGTCGACAGCAAGACACTGGCCATTGGCCGCGGCGTGCGCACCAATCAATCCGGTATCGAGCAGATGGCCGCCATTCTTGAGCCGCTTGGCGTGACTGTTCTCGGCTTTGACCTGCCGCTGTGGCAGGGCGAAGAGGCCTGTTTGCACCTGATGTCCATCATCTCGCCGCTGGCTGAAGACCTTGCTCTTGTCCATCTGCCCCTGCTGCCAGCCGCCTTCTATCAGTTACTGAAAGAGCGCGGCATTCGCCTCATCGCAGCGCCGGAAGAAGAATTTGCCGCCAGCAACGGCCTTAACCTCAACGTGCTGCCAACCGCGCCCTATGAAGTCATCGCGGTGGCGGGCTTTGAGAAGACCAAGGCGGCTATGGAAGCCGCTGGTTGCACCGTCACAACCTTCGAAGCCGATGCATTGTGCATTGCCTGCGAAGGCGGTCCCACCTGCCTCACCCGTCCGGTCTTCCGGCAATGAAGACACAATCGGCCACACGCAAAACCTTTCGCCGTGAAGGCGAGGACAAGCGCCGCGAGGATCTGATCGCCGCAACGCTTGAATGTGTGGCCGAGCGCGGACTTGCCGGTGCCACCGTGCGCGAAATCGCCCAGAGGGCCGATGTAACAGCCGGGCTGATCCGCTATTACTTTCCCACCAAGGATGATCTGATTGGCGCTGCCTATCGCGCCGTCATGAACCGCATGACGGTGCAGGCCAGCGATGCCCTGCACAATGCCGCCGCTGATCCCCGCTCGCGCCTACAGGCCTTTGTTACCGCCAACCTTGGCGAACCGATCATGGACCCGCACAATCTGTCGCTATGGGCAGGTTTCATTGCCCTTGTTCATGCGGACCCTGCCATGGCCGCCGCGCACCGCGACGGCTATCTCGGTTTTCGCGACGAGCTGGAAATCCTGATCCGCGAGGCCCTTATTGCATCGAAAAAACCGGCGGAACCTATTCATACCCGCCGCCATGCTATCGCCATCAATGCGATCATCGATGGATTGTGGCTGGAAGGCTGTCTTGCCGGCGATATTTTCGCCGATGGGGAATTGGCTGAAACCGGCATTGCCGCTATTGAAGCCGTACTTGGAATCTCACTTCACACTCAAGGAGCCGAATGATGCGCTATGCGTCTTTGACCGACCGTCTGGCCGGACTGGGATCGGATAAATGGGCCGTGCATATCCGTGCGCGTGAAATGCAACGCGCTGGCCAGGAGATCATCGAGCTGACCATCGGCGAACCTGACATTCCAACCCCGACTGACATGCTTGAGGTGGCCGAGCGCGCTATGCGTGCAGGGCGTACCGGCTATTCCAACGGTCGCGGCGAACCCGCTGTTCTTGCTGCACTTTCGGCCAAATATACCGCGCGCACGGGCCGGGCTATCGGGCCTGAACACATCATGTGTTTTCCCGGAACCCAGACGGCACTGTCGCTTGTCATGCTCGGTCTTGCCGAAGAAGGCGACGAGATCATCACCGGCGATCCGCTCTATGCCACCTATGACGGCGTTGTCCGCGCAACTGGCGCAACACGGGTTTCCGTTCCCCTGCGCCCCGAAAACGGCTTTCGCATGCAGGCTGCCGATCTGGAAAAGGTCATCACACCGAAATCCCGCGTTCTCCTGCTCAACACGCCGCACAATCCAACCGGCGCCGTGCTGAGCGAGAAGGAAGTGGCTGAAATTGGCGAAGTCTGCCGCAAGCACGATCTGTGGATTGTTTCTGATGAAGTCTATGAACTGCTGATTTTTGACGGCAAGTTTGCCTCGCCGCTTGACCGGCCGGAACTCGCCGACCGGACGATCGCCGTTGCCTCCATTTCCAAATCCCATGCCGCGCCGGGTTTCCGCAGCGGCTGGTGTGTCGGCCCGGCAGAGTTCACCCAGAAACTTCTGCCCCTATCGGAATCCCTGTTGTTTGGCGTCCAGCCCTTTATCGCGGATATGACCGCCTATGCGCTTGGCCAGCCCTCGGCAGCAGCGGCAACCATGCGCGAAAGCTATTCCCGCCGCGCGCAATTGATCTCGAAGCGACTTGACGGGATTGCTGGTATCGGTGCCGACATGCCACAGGCGGGCATGTTCATCCTCGCCGATATTCGCGCAACGGGTCTGAGCGGCAATGATTTCGCCATGCGACTTCTCGAAGAAGAACATGTAGCGGTCATGCCGGGCGAATCCTTCGGCGACAATCTGGCCGGTTATCTGCGCCTTAGCCTCAGCGTCGCCGACGACAAGATAGACGCTGCCTGCGCCGGTATTGTCCGCCTTGCCTCCCGCCTCCAGCAACGGAAATCCGCATGACAACGGTTGGTGAAGCCCTCGTCCATCTGCTCGAATCCTACGATGTCGATACGGTTTTCGGCATTCCCGGTGTTCATACGATAGAACTCTATCGCGGCCTTGCCGCCTCAAAAATACGCCATATCACGCCGCGGCATGAGCAAGGCGCGGGTTTCATGGCCGACGGCTATGCACGGGCAACCGGCAAGCCCGGCGTCGCTTTCGTCATTACCGGCCCCGGCATCACCAATACCATCACCGCCATGGGACAGGCCCGTGCCGATTCCATTCCGATGCTGGTGATCTCGGGTGTCAATCAGCGCGAATCCCTTGGCCAAGGCATGGGCTTCCTGCATGAACTACCCAATCAGCGCGCCATGCTGCAAACGGTTGCGATGTTCTCGCATCGTATTGAAACAGCGGATGAATTGCCGATTGTGCTTGCCCGCGCCTTTGCGTTGTTTGCCTCGCGGCGTCCCGGCCCTGTTCATATCGAGATACCGCTGGATGTGATGGCGCTGCCACTGGATGGTGCAACCCGCCAGCTATCGGATGCACCTATTCCGCAGGCATCGGCGGAAACCATGGCTGAACTAACCCGCCAGTGCCTTGGCGCTGAACGACCGGTTATCCTGATTGGCGGCGGTGCTAGAAGCGCTGCAGCAGAACTAAAGGAATTGGCGGAAAAGCTGGATGCGCCTGTGGTGGCAACCACCAATGCACGCGGCATTCTGCACAATCACCCACTGCTGATCCCGGCCAGCGCCAGCCTCACCGCTGTACGCAAGCTTCTCGCTGAAAGCGATCTGGTGATCGCCATCGGCACCGAAATGGGACCAACAGACTACGACATGTATGGCGATGGCGGTTTTCCGGAACTGAAACGCCTTGTACGCATCGACATCGATGCGGGCCAGCTTGATCGCCGCCCGGCTTTCATGCCCATCGAGGCATCGGCGCAGGAGACTGTCAGATTACTGGCAGCCACATTGCCCGCGCGGCGCAATACCAAGTCGGGTGAAGACCGCGCGCTGGCTACCCGCGATGCGGCATGGGCGGAAATCGGCCCGAGAACGCAGAGCCATGTGCGCTTTCTCAATATTTTGCGCGACACATTGCCGGATTCATTGATCGTGGGCGATTCCACCCAGGCCATCTATTCCGGCAATCTCTATTACGATCATGATCGTGTTGGTGGCTGGTTCAATGCGGCAACCGGCTTTGGTGCCCTCGGTTTTGGCCCACCTGCTGCTATTGGCGCAGCGCTCGGCAAGCCCGAGACATCAACGATCTGCATCGTCGGTGACGGCGGCTTTCAATTTGTGCTGGGAGAACTCGGCGCGGCAGTCGATGAAAAAACGCCTGTGATTTTCGTCGTCTGGAACAATCAGGGCTATCAGGAAATCGAACGCGCCATGCGCGACGTGCACATCAACCCGGTTGGCGTGCGCCCATCAGCGCCCAATTATCTCAAAATCGCCGAGGCCTATGGCGTGGCTTCCATCAAACTGCAAACATTGGGCGAACTACCCGCTGCACTGCTGACAGCCAAGGCGAGCGGAAATCCATATCTGATTGAAATTGATGAAACATTGATCGGTTGATGGCGTCTAGTGGAGCGGTTTTGTCATTCGCACCCGAGCGAATGTCAAATTCAAGCTCCACTTTGCCATCAACCTTTTCTACCTGTTACGGCCGGTGGATTGTCTTGACCTCAAGAAAGTCCTCAAGCCCGAACTTGCCACCTTCACGGCCATTGCCTGACTGCTTGTAGCCACCGAACGGGCTACCATAACGATGCGCACCGCCATTGATATGCACCATGCCCGCTTTCAGCTTTGAGGCAACGCGTTCGGCCCGCTTGGCATCACCTGTCTGCACATAGGCGGCAAGGCCATAAGGTGTATCATTGGCGATGGAAATCGCTTCTTCCTCCGTATCAAAAGGAATGAGCGAGAGCACCGGGCCAAACACTTCCTCGCGAGCAATGCGCATATCGTTGCGCACGTCGGCAAAGATCGTCGGGCGGACGAAATAGCCGGTTTCATAACCTTCCGGCTTGCCTGCACCGCCCACCAGCACGCGAGCGCCTTCCGCAATACCAGCTTCGATCAGGCTTTGTACGCGGCCATACTGGATATGGCTGACGAGCGGACCGATATGGTCGCCATCCTCCTGCGGATCGCCGACGCGCGCTTCCTTGCCCGTGGCTTCGGCAATCTTCACCGCCTTGTCATAGACGGACCGCTGTACCAGCATGCGCGTTGGCGCATCGCAGGATTGGCCGCTATTGTTGAAACATTCAAGCACGCTGCCCGCAACACGGTCTTCCAGATCGGCATCCTCAAACACAATGTTTGGCGATTTGCCGCCAAGTTCGAGCGTCACGCGCTTGACGGTTTCCGCCGCATCCTTGCTGACCGCGATACCGGCGCGGGTGGAGCCGGTGAAGGACATCATGTCGACGTCCTTGTGCTTGGACAGCGCCGCGCCAACCGTTGCGCCATCGCCATTGACGAGGTTGAACGTACCGGCCGGAAAACCCGCCTCATGCACCATCTCGGCATAAAGCAGCGCGTTGAGCGGGGTGAACTCGCTTGGTTTGAGCACGCAGGTGCTGCCCGTTGCCAGCGCCGGAATAACTTTTAGCGCAATCTGGTTTACCGGCCAGTTCCATGGCGTGATCAGGCCGCAAACGCCGATGGGTTCGCGCACCAGAAGGTCGCCATTTGGTAATTCCTCGCGCATGTGCAGGACCTTCAGAGCATCGATAAAGCCCTGAAGATGACCAACGCCGACATCGGCCTGCTGCTGCGTGCTCATAGTAATCGGTGCGCCGAGTTCCGCCGTGATGGTTTGCGCCATCTCGTCATAGCGGCGTTTGTAGATATCGAGCAGCTTTTCCAGAAGCGCCAGCCGTTCCTCGACGGATGTCTGGCTATAGGTCTGAAAAGCTTTCTTCGCCGCCGCCACTGCGCGATCGATATCCGCTGGTGTTCCCATGGAAATGATCGCAATGGGCTTTTCCGTTGCCGGATTGATCACTTCAAGATCATTGGCCACAAGAGGAGGCACCCATTCACCGTTGATATAGAAATCCCGCTTGATGAGCATATTTGCCTCCGCTTGAATACTGGTCGTTCTGCAAATGGTATGGGGCTTTTGGTTTGGATGCCAGATACAAAAACGACGGAAAGTGTGAACACTTACCTCTCTGTATCCTCTTCGTCGTCCTAAAGCGGCCCTCTCTCCATCATTCTCGCCATTCTCTCTCCGTCATCCTCGGGCTTGACCCGAGGACCCATGACAAAGAAGAAACGATATTCACGACATCGAACTGTGAAAGGGAAATATTACTCGTCATCAACGGTGGGTCCTCGGGTCAAGCCCGAGGATGACGGAGAGAGATGGGCGCTTTAGGATGATGGAGAGATGGTTGCTTTAGGATAATGGCGAGATGTGCAACTCATGCACACACTCAATCCGCTGATCGCAACAGCGCCTGTGCCATGCAGTGAATGCCACCGCCGGTTTTGGAGATCTCGCTCATATCAACCGCCGCCACTTCAAATCCGCGTGCGCGCAATTTATCGATCAGCGTCTTGCTGGATGTCGGCGCGATGATCCGGTCCTTGCCGAGCGACATGAAATTGCAGCCCAGATTCATCGTATCCTGAAACGGCACATCGATGATCTCGTGGCCTTTGGATTTCAGCCACTCGACGATGCCGGGCTCGGTGCAGGCAAGACACACCGCTGTCAGTTTCGGTGCGATTGGCACCACCATCAGATCGATATGCACGTAATACTCGTCGATGAAGGCAAGCCGCGTCTCCCAACCCTCCTTGCGGAACCATTCTTCCACCTGCCGGGCGCCCTCCTCCTGCGTGCGCGCACCGCCGCAGCCGATGAGAACACATCCCTCTTCGATCACATTGAAATCGCCGCCCTCAAAGGTACCCGCTGTCACCATGTCGTAGATCGGAATACCGAGCTTTTCATAGGTGCGGATGGCGGCATAGTTTTCGCCGCGCCGCCACCAGTTGGCCATGGCGGTGATGACGGCGCCGTAGGGCGTCATCACACTGGAATCGCGTGAGTAGACCTGCATCGGCAATTCCGGCTCCGGCTCATGCCAATGGATGTTGACGCCGAAATGTTCATAGGCCGCGACCAGTTCCTTGTGCTGCGCCTGTGCGGTCTGAATATTGCATGGTGCTTCACGCAGATGTTTGCGCGACAGCGAGCTTGTCGCCATGTGCCGCAGAAATGCCGGAGACCCCAGCAGCACATCGGTCAGCGGATCGGTTTCATTGCGAAAACCCCAGCCTTTCAGCGGTGCGGTGCCCCCATTTGGATTGCGGCGCTTGAGTGTGAAGGCGTCGGCTTCAAAGCCCTGTTCATGACGTGTCATTGGTCCTGTCTCCTCATCAGGGGCGTGTGGGTATCCACCACTCCCGCCCACGTGCAGTGGTCACATATTCCGGCCAGCGGAAATGAATCGGCGGTTCGTAATCGCAAAGCGGCGCGATCCAGTTCGAACCACCAATGCCGCCGCCGGTGCGTTGGATAAACTCATCCTTTGCGCTTCTGCGGGCATCGCCGTCCTCAAGCAGGCGCAGGGCAGTCAGCGCCACGGTCTTGGCGGCGGCGATCACCATAGGATCGATTGTTTCCGGGATACCGCCCAGCGCATTCATCACCCAGCCCGGATAGGCAAAGCCCTTCGGTGCCTTCAATGCGGGACGCGCTACATAGAAGCGCACTGTTGGCGCATGCCATGTCATATCCGTGTAATCGTCGGAGGTGGAGTTGATCTGGGATGGCGGCAGGTCACGGCGCAGGATTGCTTCAGCATCCCTTGGCGCGATCAATGTCTCGCACTCGTCAAGGAAAGGATCAAGCATCGGCTCGATCCCGGCATTGACCTGAATTTCCCGCGCCACTGCCTTTGCCGCCTCGTTCCAGCGCGGCGCACCGACTGTCTGCAGGGCATCCCATGTGATTTCTGCCATGGCATGATTGGCAAGGCCGGGGCGTGACTTGCACACCCAATGCCGCTCCACCCGGCAGCCGGTCATTGCGGCCGCATGTTCGGCATTGCGGTCAAGCACTGATGTCACCTGCTCGGCCATGGCGATGGTTGGCACGCGCATCATGTACTGAATTTCGGCGAGCCCAGCGGGAAGATTGTCAGCAGTTGCCTGCCCGGCGGTCAGAATTGCCTCGCTGATCGACCAGCCGCCCTGATGCGGCAGCATGGAATCGCGCAGGGCTTTTGACGCCATATACATCATCATCAGCGCATCATTGGCACCGGGTGCCCGCACCGCCGAATGGGATTGCGGGATCGGCGCGCCATCGCTGAGGCCCCAACTTTGAGGCTGATCGCAGACAAAGCGATAAATCATCGAATAGGCTGCGCCGCAATGTGTGTCCCAACGCACCGTATTGCACAGCGGCAGCATGTAGAACGGATGGAACGAGATCATTCCATCCAGCCCATCATAATAGCCCTTAGCAGCGTGAATGGGCTTTGAGCCGCGCACTTTTTCCGCCGGTTCGCCGGTAAAGCGCAATGTCCCTGCTATGCCGTGCTTTTCCATGGCAGCTTTCGTTGCCAGCAGACCGCCGAGACTGGATATACCGAGCCCCGAATGCGGGTCGGTGTGGCCGCCTGCATGTTCGTTCAAACCGGGCCTTGGCCGCTGGACCGTCGCCGCGTCCTGACAGTTGCCGGGCACCGCATCATATTCCGCATACATGCCAATGGTTGGGGATTTGCCCGTAGTACCTGCCCGGTTGGTCCAATGCGCACAGAATGCCGTTGGCATACCGCCTGAACCAATTTCGACGTCAAAACCCTCACGGCGCAGCAGCGTCACATACCATTCTGCCGATTGATATTCGCGCCAGGCAGTTTCGCCGAAATCAAAAATGGTGCGGGTCCATGCCGAGAGATCAGCTTGGCGCTTTTCGACAAAATCCAGCGCTGTGGTTCCTGCTGTTGTTGTCACGATCCATCTCCCGTTGCGGCGAGATAATCATCTGGAAGGCGGGACAAAAAGTGATATGTTTTTTCAAAACGTGCAAATTCTATTCACCTCATCACTGGAATCCCGTTCATGCGCATTCCCTCCACCCAAGCCCTGCGGTCCCTTGAAAGCTTTGCCCGGCATGGCAGCGTCTGGCGCGCGGCGGATGAGCTGCATCTCACCCGCAGTGCCGTCAGCCATCAATTGCGCCTGCTGGAGCGCGATCTCGGCTTTGAACTGTTGCAGCGCGATGGCAAAGGTGTTGCCCTCACCCCACGCGGGCGCAAATATGCCAATGATGTGCGCAAAGCGCTGATTGTCATTGACGATGCCGGTGGCAGGCAAAACCCTGCCGGTGTGAGCGGTTCGCTGTGCATCAGTTCGACGGCGGGCTTTGCCTCGCTGTGGCTGTGTACCCACATTGCCGAGTTTCAGGAGAAATATCCTGAGGTATCGCTGCGCATCGTCACCCCGCGCAAACTGGATGATGTGACGKATTCCTCTGTCGATATTTTTATAGCCTTCGGAGATGGGAACTGGCCCAACCGCGCGGTGGAACTGCTGTGTGAGGTGGAGTTCACGCCACTGTGCAGCCCCGTCCTGCTCAACAAAATCGGTGGCATCGCCGAACCAAAAGACCTGTTGCGCGCGCCTCTCCTGCATCTGGGCGATTTTGAGGATTGGACCCGCTGGATGGCGCTGGCCAATGTGGAAAACCCTGATTCCGAGCGCGGCATCATCTTTTCCGATATGAATCTTGTCTATTCGGCTGCCATTACGGCGCAGGGTGTCGCCATGGGCGATGAACTCACCTGCCGCAAAGCCATGAAGGCAGGTCAACTCATCCGTCCGTTTGACCTTGGCATCAAGTCGCCGAAATCCTATTTCCTCGTCACTGATTTCGCCAAAGTCGAGCATCCTGCCCAGTTGGCGTTCACGGAATGGCTGAAATCGCGCCTGTCGCAAACACGCAACACTTAGACACCCAAACGCTGTTTTCTCATATTGGCGTGAATTTCGTTCACGTATCGCGGCAATATATTTCAATTGTCGTCACCGCAGATTGTGCCTAGGCTTTCCCAAAAAGCAGGGGAAAGAGGTCTATCAATGCCTCAAGGCATACAACTGGGCGACGCAAAGGCCGCCGAGATCAAGGCTGTATCTGTTGGCAAGACATTCGGTGCATTCCGTGCGCTGAAAGACCTGTCGCTCGACATCGGACGCGGCGAATTTTTGACCCTTCTCGGCCCTTCCGGTTCGGGCAAGACGACCTTCCTGATGATCCTTGCCGGGTTTACCGCGCCCAGCGAAGGCCGGTTGATGATGGATGGTAAGGACATCACGGATGTGCCCGCCGAAGAGCGCTCCTACGGGATGGTGTTTCAGGGCTATGCGCTGTTTCCGCATCTTAACGTCGAACAGAACATCGCCTTTCCGCTCAAAGTGCGCGGCCGTTCCTCCGCCGATATCAAGCGACGGGTCGGCGAGATGATCGAACGCGTTGGTCTTGTGGGGCATGAGAAAAAACTACCAACAAAGCTTTCCGGTGGCCAGCAACAGCGTGTGGCGCTTGCCCGTGCGCTGGCGTTTGAACCATCGGTGCTTTTGCTGGATGAACCATTCTCCGCGCTCGACAAGAATTTGCGCGAGATGATGCAGGAGGAAGCCAAACGCCTGCATCAGGAAACCGGTACGACATTTGTTTTCGTCACCCATGATCAGTCTGAGGCGCTCGCCCTCTCCTCTCGGGTTGCGATTTTCAATCATGGCGAGTTGTTGCAGGTCGGACGCCCGCAGGACGTCTATGAGCGTCCGGCCAATCGTTTTGTGGCGGAGTTTCTCGGCGAGATCAATCTTTTGCCGCTCGGGGCACTCAGGCTGGATGGTGACAAGGCGGCGGGACAGTTTGAGGACCGCACGATTGTGCTCAGCCAGACAGGGCCACAAATCGGCCCGAACGCGGTTGCCGCCGTGCGCCCGGAGCATATGACCATCGCCGCCACGCAGCCAAACCCTGATCATAACGCCATCGCCTGCCGGATCGAGGATGCAACCTATCTCGGCGCAGTGACCAAATATCACCTGAAAACCCGCACCGGCACATCCATCGCCGTGTCGATGCCAACAGCTGCAACCACAGGCTTTGCCCATCGCTCTGACGTCTGGGTGTCATGGCCCACAGAACAGGGATTTTTGCTACCGCAGCAAGGATAAGCACACCGCATCCGGAATGTGACAATAACAATCCAAGGGGAACACAATGGATCACGCATTTCAAAAAGACTGTCTGGAAATACTGGCCGACAAGGTGGAACGGGGCGAGATAAGCCGCCGCCGCTTCACCCAGATGGCCGCCATGCTGCTTGCAGGCGCGCCTGCCCTGCTGCGCTCCAACCGCGCTTTGGCCCAATCAAAAGATCTGGTTCTGGTCAATTGGGGCGGCGACGCCATGACTGCCTATGACAAGGCCTACGGTCAGCCATTCGCCAAGGAGAGCGGTATCGCCGTGAAGATGGATGGTTCCGGCCCGACGGAAGGCGCTATTACCGCGCAGTTCAAGAGCGGTAAACCCAGTTGGGACCTGATGGATATCGATCCCTTCTCCGGTATTACCCTGGGCAAACAGGGCATGCTTGAACCCATCGACTATACTATTGTTGACAAGAGCAAGATGCGCCCCGGCTTTGGCTGGGATCATGCGGCTTCTACCTATTTCTTCTCCTATATCATCGCCTATGATTCATCGAAATTCGGCGATCAGGTGCCAACGGGCATGGCGGACTTTTTCGACGTAAAGAAATTTCCCGGTAAACGCTCACTCTACAAATGGGGCTCGGCCATGTGGGAAGCCGCATTGATGGCCGATGGTGTCGCTCCGGAAAAGCTTTATCCGCTCGATCTGAAGCGCGCCCATGACAAGCTCGCGGCGTTCAAGGAAAACGTCGTGGCCTATTGGGGTGGCGGTGCGGAAAGCCAGTCTGTCCTCATGGATGGTGAAGCTTCCATGGCGCTGATCTGGTCAACGCGTGCGCAACTGCTCGAACAGGATTCTGGCGGCAATATCAAATTTGTCTGGGATCAGGGGCTGATTTCCCCCGGCGCACTGGCTGTGATGAAGAACAATCCCGGCGGCAAGGACAATGCGATGAAGTTTATTGCCAGTGCCCAGACGCCCGAGCGGCAATTGCAGATGTTCGAACTGCTCGGACAAGGTCCCGCCAATCCGGCCACTGACGCGCTTATTCCGGCGGATAAAAAACGGGTCAATTGCGTCGATCCGGCCAATATGACCAAGCAAATCCCGCTCAACATGGAATGGTATGCGGAGCACTATGCCTCGGCTTTCGATGAGTACACCAAAGTCATCTCGGCGTGATCAAACACAGTGCGGAGGTTTTCCAATCTCCGCACGCTCGTATCTGTTTCCAGTGAAGGATGCTGAATGACCGGAAAGTCGGTTTTGCCCAGAACGATATTGCTGCTTGCGCCGCTGCTGCTGTTTCTCGGGCTCGCTTATGTCGTGCCGTTTCTCGGTGTTATCAGGTGGAGCGTAACGCTGCCGGAACCGGGGCTTGGGCAGTACCGTGCAGTGCTCACCGATCCTCTGGTCCAATCCGTCTTCATCCGCACCTTGCGCATTTGTCTCATAGTCACGGCTGCGGCGCTCATCATGGCCTATGCCATTGCCTATGTCTGGGTGCGCGGAACACCGACACAGCGCATGCTGGCGGAATTCTGCATTCTCGTGCCGTTCTGGATTTCCGTTCTAACGCGGGCTTTCGGCTGGCTCGCATTGCTGTCCAATCGCGGCCTGATCAATACATGGCTACAGGCAGCCGGGATTATCAGCGAGCCGCTGGCGCTTGCCCGCAATGAATTCGGTGTCATCGTCGGCATGACGCATTTTCTCATCCCTTTTGCTGTCTTTCCCATAGCATCCGCCATGCGCAGCATTGATGAGCGCGTGCTTTTGGCCGCCCGTGGCATGGGCGCATCGCGCAGCCGCATTTTCTGGAGCGTGTTTGTGCCTCTCACCTATGGCGGTCTGATCGGCGCGGCACTGATTGTTTTCGTATTCGCGCTTGGCTTTTTCGTTACTCCGGCCATTCTCGGCGGCGGGCGCAGCGTCATGGTGGCGGAGCTGGTTTATCTCAGGATTTTCCAAAGCCCGGACTGGGGTCTTGGTGCGGCGATCAGTGTCGTGCTTGTGATCTTCATCGGCATCCTGCTCGCCCTGATGCGGCGCTTCATCAAACCTGCGCATCTGGTGGGCTGAGCCATGCAATCATCACGCCCCGGTCCCATCCTGCTCATTATCGCCACTGCCGTTGCGCTGTTCCTGCTGATGCCACTTCTGGCTGTCGTGCCCGTATCCTTCACGCCGCAGCGGTTTTTGTCGATGCCAAATGGCGTGCTGTCGCTGCGGCATTATCAGGCGCTCATCGATAATCCCGCTTGGGGGCAAAGCGTCTTGCTCAGCCTGCGCATCGGTATTCTCTCCAGCGCCATCGCAACAGTGCTGGCCACCATGTTCGGGCTTGGCATCTGGATGTTTCAACCGCGCTTTTCCGCGCTGCTGATCGGTTTTGTTCTCCTGCCGCTGATCGTACCGCCCGTGGTGTCAGCCATGACGCTGTATTTCCTGATGACCACCCTTTCCGCTTTCAACAGCTTTATCGGCTATGACACATGGATCGGCGTTGCGCTTGCCCATGCGGTGATGATCACACCTTTTGCCGTGGTTCTTATTCTGGTGGCGCTGTTTCAGGTGGACCGGCGCATTGACCTTGCCGCGCGTGGTCTTGGCGCGAACCTTACCACGCGCGCCTTTCGCATCATCATTCCCAATATTAAGTTCGGTATTGCCACCGCGGCGCTGCTTTCCTTTGTGCTGTCGTGGGAGGAGATCGGCGTCACCCTGTTCATCACCAGCGTCAACGCCATTACCCTGCCACGTCTGATGTGGATGGGCCTGCGCGACAATATTGATCCTGCCATCGCCGCTATTTCCGTGCTTCTGATCATCGTGACCGCCGTCATTCTGGCTTTAAGGATTTTCATCGAACGGCGCGGGGCATCGGAGACGAAATGACAGCAGATGATATTGTGGCCGCGCTTGAAGCGATTACCGGCGCTGGGGGCGTCAAAACCGGTGAGGCCTTGYGAGCTGTCCATCCCGGTTCCGATGAGCATAATCTCAATGCCGATCTGATGGTCATCCCGCACACAGCGGGTCAAGTTGTAGAAATCCTAAATTTTTGCAACCAAAACGCGATATCAGTTGTACCCCATGGCGGGCGCACCAGTCTTGCCGGTGGTGCTGTGTCGGCCAAAGGCGAAATCATCCTTTCGCTGGCCGCGCTCAACCGCATTGAATCCATTGAAGCGGCGGCAGGAACTGCCATTGTCCAATGCGGCGTCACCCTGCAAGCCTTGCAGGAAGAAGCTGCCAAGGTGAAACTGACCACGGGCATCGATATTCCGTCACGCGGCAGTGCCACCATCGGCGGCATGATTTCCACCAATGCGGGGGGCATGGAGGCCTTTCGGCAGGGTGTCATGCGCCAGCGGGTGCTGGGGCTTGAGGTGGTTCTGCCTGATGGCTCCATCATGAGCGACCTTGCGCAAGTGACCAAGAGCAATGAGGGTTATGATCTGAAACAGCTCTTCATCGGGGCGGAAGGCACGCTCGGCATTGTCACCCGCGCCGTTATCAAGCTCGCTCCGGTTGATGAATTCACGGCCACGGCGCTCGTCGCCTGTGCATCCGCCAGCAAAGCCGTCTCGCTGTTTCAGGCACTGCGGCACAATCGCTCGGTCACTCTCCTGCGCACTGAGTTCATGGGTGAGCGCTATTTCCGCGTTGCCGTCGAAGCACTCGGGCCGGCATCGCTCGCAGCGTTCACCGAGGCACCCGTCTATCTCATTGTCGAGACAGAAGGGCCTGACCAGCAGAGAGCGCAATCGACGCTGGAAGACGCGCTGGGTATGGCCATAGAAAATGAACTGGTGCTCGACGCGATCATTGCCCAGAGCGGCAAAGAGCGGAACGACATCTGGAATATCCGCGAAGACAGCAATGTCATCACCCGCGCCTACCCGTATGGATACTGGTTCGATATTTCTGTGCCGTTGCAGCATATCGATGCTTATCTCAGGCAGTTTGAAGCGGGTGTCGCCGCGCTTGGTCCTGATGTAAAAGGCTTTGCCTTCGGTCATCTCGGGGATGGCAACCTGCATATTTGTGTCGCCGGGGAGAACGGCAATCCTGACAAGGACGCAGTTAAATCGGTCGTCTATGCCAATCTGCGTGAGATGGGTGGCTCCTTCTCCGCCGAGCACGGAATAGGCCTTGAAAAAAAGCCGGAACTGCACGCGCTTGTTGATCCGGTAAAGCTTTCGCTGATGCGGGCAATCAAGCGGATAATCGATCCACGCAACATCATGAATCCGGGGAAAGTTGTTGATGTTTCCTAGCAATACATCTATTTTGCGTGGTTCGTGGTTGGACATGACAACCATGAGGGAGATACCTCTTCCCGTCATCCTCGGGCTTGACCCGAGGACCCACGCAAATGACAACAAAACAAGCGCTCCATCTTCATGGATCCTCAGGTCAAGCCCGAGGATGACGGAGATTGGTGGATGTGAGGAGGCAAAATCGGCRGCGTCTGCGATTAGCGTTGCATCCCCACTCTCCCTCATGGTTGTTATGTCGAACCACGAACCACGCCCCCTCACCCCAAACCCCAAAACAACCATGTCGCAGTCAACAAAGCATGTGGCGCGTTCCGGCTTCTTGACCACCCTAAGCAGGGTTATCGTTTGCCCATGGTCCAGCCTTTTTTCTATCGGCATTATCAGGAYCGGGTGCAGCTTCAGCGTCCGGTGCGTGGGTGGATGACCATCTCCAAGACAGATATCAAAAACCAATAAAAGGGGTTCTCACATGAAGACATTATTGATAAGCGGCGTCATGGCATTCACCCTGCTGGGTGCAGCGGGTGCTGCATCAGCCGCCGAATGCGGCGATGTGACGATTGCCAGCATGAACTGGCAGTCGGCGGAGGTACTCGCCAATCTCGACAAGATCATTCTCAACCAGGGTTATGGCTGCAATGCCGATATTGTTCAGGGTGATACGATCCCGACGCTGACCTCCATGACCGAAAAGGGCCAGCCTGATATCGCCCCTGAAGGCTGGGTGGATTTCATGCGTGATATCCTCGACAAGGCTGTTGCTGATGGCAAGCTTGTTTACACGGGCAAGTCGTTGTCAGACGGCGGTGTTCAGGGCTGGTGGGTCCCGAAATATCTGGTTGATGCCCATCCTGATATCAAGACCATTGACGATGCGCTGAAACATCCGGAACTGTTCCCGGCACCGGAAGATGCATCCAAGGGCGCTGTCTTCAACGGCCCTCCCGGCTGGGGCGGCACATTGGCAACCACCCAGTTCTTCAAAGCTTATGACGCGGAAAAGAAGGGTTTTACACTGGTTGATACGGGCTCGGCTGCCGGGCTCGATGGTTCTCTCGCCAAAGCCTATGAACGCAAACAGGGCTGGGTTGGTTACTATTGGGAACCGACTGCCCTTCTCGGCAAATATCAGATGGTCAAGCTCGACCATGGCGTGCCTTTTGACGCCAAAGAGTGGAAGCGCTGCAACACCGTCGCCGATTGCGCAGACCCGAAGAAGAACGCCTGGGAACTGGCCGAGGTGGATACGGTCGTCACCAAGAAGTTCAGCGAACGTTCCGGTCCTGTGATGGATTACCTGAAGGCTCGTTCGTGGTCCAACAAGACAGTCAACGAGCTTCTGGCATGGATGACTGACAATCAGGCCACCGGCGAAGATGGCGCGAAATATTTCCTCAAGAACCACGAGGATATCTGGACTAAATGGGTCAGCGCCGATGTCGCAACGAAGGTAAAAGCTTCGTTGAAGTGAGTAGTGAGTAGTGAGTAGTGAGTATCTCCCCTCTATTGGGGAGATACAATAATTTGGTATCGCTTTTCCGCTGATTGATACGGATATTGAGTGTGGTTCGTGGTTCGACAAGCTCACCATGAGGGAGAGTGAGGATGCAACGCTAATCGCAAAGATTGCAGCACAAATGTAGCAAAACTTGACTCCCTTTCATCACCCCTCTCCCTCATGGTGAGCTTGTYGAACCACGAACCACGCGCTCCACAACGGATAAAAACTGAACCGCTCTGCGCGCTACACTCGAAAACGCATCAGAACCTGATCGCGTAACGCAAGCCATCATAGATTGCAGCGTGAATGTTGCGGGCATGAACGGCATCGCCAATACGCAACAGATCGAACTGCCCGTCAGCCTGCCGCTGCGGGAAAATGGCACCCCCATTGACCAGACGATCATAATCCACCGCGCCGCCATTGCGCGATAGTGGTTTTAATTCACGGTAGAGATCATCGATCGGCAAAGTACCGTGTTCGACCACCACCTGATCCACCAGCCGCTCCTCGCGATATTCAGGATCAAAATCCGAACCCAGAACAGCGACAAGCTGGTTGCCATTGCGGGTAACGCTCACCAGCCGCGTATTGATTGTCACCCGCACACCATGTTGCTGGAAGGTCCGCATATAGGGCACATGATTCATGCCACCCATTTCAGGCGCAAAGAATCGCTCCGGGCTGACGAGTTCAAGTTTCGAGCCAGCGCGCGCGATCATCTCCGCTGCGCTCATGCCCTGATGTCCGCCATTATCATCATAAAGCAGGATATTTTCGCCAGGCTTCACCGCGCCTGCCAAAATATCCCAGCTTGACGTGACCAGTTCATCGCCCGCCTGCAGCGGCGGATTTTGCGGCAAGCCGCCCGTTGCGATCACCACCACGTCTGGGGCAAGGTCAAGAACATCACCACTTTCCGCCCAGACATTATAGCGCATGGAAACGCCAAGCCGGTCCAGTTCCTCAAGACGCCAGTCGATAATGCCGATCATTTCCTTGCGCCGTGGGTTCTGCGCCGCGAGCCTGACCTGCCCACCCGCCTGATCCGATGCTTCCAGCACGGTCACGCTATGGCCGCCTTCTGCCGCAACGCGCGCCACTTCCAGTCCTGCGGGTCCTGCACCAACGACAACAATGTTGCGGCTGTCTTTGGCCTTGGCTATGGCGTGCGGCATGGTGCCTTCACGCCCCGTCGCCGCATTGTGGATGCATAGCGCCTCTCCGCCCTCATAAATGCGGTCAAGACAATAGGTTGCCCCGACACAGGGCCGGATACGATGTTCTTCACCTGCCTCAATCTTGCGGACAATGTGCGGATCGGCAATATGCGCCCGGGTCATACCAACCATGTCGAGCTTTCCCTCGGCAATGGCATGGCGCGCGGTGGCAACATCGGCAATACGCGCCGCATGGAAAACCGGAAATTTGGTTTCCTGCCTGACCTCTCCGGCAAAATCGAGATGCGGCGAAGACCGCATGCCCTGAATGGGAATGACGCCATTGAGCGCCGCATCCGTATCGATATGGCCGCGAATAATGTTGAGAAAATCGAACTTGCCCGATGCTGCAAGACGCCGTGCAATCTCCACGCCTTCCTGCCGTGGGAGCCCCTGCTCCCAGTCCTCATCAGCCACCATGCGGATACCGACGATAAAATCCGGGCCCACGGACCGTCGCACCGCATCGATGACAGCCCAGGTGAAACGCAGACGATTATCAAGCGAGCCGCCATATTCATCGTCACGCCGGTTGGTGGCGGGTGACCAGAAACCGTCCATCAGATGACCGTAAGCCTCAAACTCGATGCCATCGAGCCCCGCCGCCTGCATACGCTGCGCCGCCGCTGCATAATCGGCAATGATCCGCTCGATATCCCAATCCTCAGCTTCTTTCGGAAAAGCCCGGTGGGCGGGTTCGCGCACGGGGGATGCGGAGACGACGGGGAGCCAATCGGCCTTGTTCCAGCTAGTGCGGCGGCCAAGATGTGTCAGCTGGATCATGACGGCGGCGCCGTGTTCATGACAATCGTCGGCAAGCTCACGCAGCCATGGCACGATCTCGTCCTTATAGGCATGAAGATTGCCGAATGCCGGTGGAGATTCCCGCGAGACAACAGCCGACCCCGCCGTCATCGTCAGGGCGATACCGCCTTTTGCTTTCTCCGCATGGTAGAGCCGGTAACGTGTTTTCGGCATTCCATCTTCCGAATAAGCCGGCTCGTGACTGGTCGACATCAGGCGGTTTTTCAGCCTCAGATGTTTAAGCTGATAGGGCTGCAGAAGCGGATCGTCATGTGAGGACAATAGTATCGGTTCCCGTTGTTTTCATGATCCTACAACAGGTGCCAGTCCGCATGTTTCTCCCGCGCGACCTATTGTGGTGTGGATTCGTCATATGAATTTCATCTTGCAATCAACCTCACCCAGTTTCGCTCCCTATAAATTGGAATCGAAAGGGCCTTCGAAATTCACAACCGCTTGATTGGAAAAAAATTCTCTAAATTCGGGGGAAACCCATGCGTCTAGAAAATAGATGAAAAAACCTCATGCCTCAATTTCCCGTAGATGCACTCGAAAAATGATGGATGTTCCGATGATCAGCGAAATTACCTGCCCCGAAAACAAGAGCACCCTTTGCACTGAAATCATGAGCGGATTGCCGGAATGGTTCGAAGAACCGGCAGGCATCAGCGCATGCGCCAAACTGGTAATGGACCTGCCCGTACTGGCAAGTGTGGAGCAAGATATCTGCAACGGATTTATCGCCCTGAAATATCACCCGCCGGCAGCCGCAGAAATCTTTGTCATTGCAACGCGCAAGCAATGCCATGGCCGGGGAATCGGTCGATCCCTGTTGCAAGCGGCTGAGGAGCATGCCCGGCAATCCGGCTGCTCCTTGCTCACGGTCAAAACACTCGCGCCACGCGGAAAGCATGAACCGCACCTCGACGATACGCGCGCATTTTACGACAGGAATGGCTTCCTCAAAGCGGAGATCTTCCCTACATTGTGGGCTGAAGGTCATCCTTGCCTCTTTATGGTGAAACCTCTGAACTAATGCAGAGCCCTGCCATCTTTCGACCAAGACTGCTGTTTAGGGAGCGGCTCTAATCCTGAAGTCGGGGGTTTCGAACGGTACTTCTTCATGCTACCGCGAGTTTCCCACGATATGGATGAATCGTGATGCCGCTTGGAATCGCTGCGGCAACCGGTGTATAGGCAGGTCAAACGTGAACTTGCCAAAACTGACAGAAAGATGCGCGGCCACATGACAATAGCCAATTCGCAAAAAATCACTGCGTGGGAAGACATAACCGGGGCCGTCGGCAATTTTCGCCTCGCCGCACTTCTGGGTTGGCAAGATGTGGCCCAGCGCTATCGCCGTTCCAGCGTCGGTGCTTTCTGGCTGACGATCAATATGGGTGTCCTGATTGCGGCTCTGGGATTGGTGTTCGGCACCATTTTCCGCTCCCCCATGTCCGAATTTCTGCCATTCATCTGCGTTGGCCTGATCATGTGGGGCTACTATTCGCAGTTGATCAATGAAGGCTGTGTCAGTTTCATCTCCAATACCGAAACCATGCTGCAGCTACCCTTGCCGTTCTTTACCTATGTCCTGCGGACGTGGTGGCGAAACTCGATCATCCTTTTCCACAACATCATCATTTTTCCCATCGTGCTGCTGATATTCGGGAAATTTATGGGATGGACTTCCCTGCTGGTGATTCCTGCATTCTTCCTCGTATCGCTGAATTTCCTATGGATGATGGTCATTCTCTCGGTCATTTGTACGCGATACCGCGACCTGACACAGATCATTCAGAACATTATGCAGGTTGGCATGTATGTCACGCCAATCATGTGGCAACCGCACCAGTTACCTGCTGATAAGTCCATTCTGTTGCTGGATCTGAACCCATTCTATCACCTGATCAGCGTAATCAGAGAACCGCTTCTTGGACAGATGGGCACCCCGCTTAATTGGGGTGTCGTGATCGGCATGGCCATTATCGGCTGGATCGTCGCGCTGCTTTTCCTGAACCGTTACCGTTCACGCATCACCTATTGGCTGTAAAACGCCACTCTATTCAATTGCGAAGGCAATCATGACCTCAATGATTCTCGAAGACGTCACAGTCGATTTCCCGATCTATAATGCGAAAAGCCGTTCTCTCAAGAACCAGGTGATGAGTCTGGCGACAGGTGGCACCATTGGTTCAAACTCTGAGGGCCACGTGGTTATTCGCGGCCTTGAATCCATCAGTTTAAACCTTAGTGACGGCGAGAGGCTTGGCCTGATCGGACACAATGGCTCCGGCAAAACCACGCTGCTGCGCGTCATGAGCGGCGTTTACTATCCTTCCGGCGGGCGTATTGCAATCAACGGCAAATGCACCTCGTTGATCAACATTTCTCTGGGCATCGATGCGGAAGCAACTGGCCGCGAAAACATTGGTATTCGCGGTGCACTTCTTGGCTTTTCGAAACGCGAGATGGCAGCCAAACAGACCGAGATTGAAGAATTTTCTGAACTCGGCAACTTTCTTGACATGCCTGTTCGTACCTATTCCAGTGGTATGCAGCTTCGCTTGGCATTCTCGATTTCAACAGTCATTCAGCCTGAGATCCTCATCATGGATGAATGGCTGGCTGCTGGCGATGAGAGCTTTCAGAACAAGGCAAATGAACGACTGCATGATCTTGTTAACAAGACCAAGATTTTGATTATCGCAAGCCATTCGAAGGCGCTTCTCGTCAAGAATTGCACGCGCATTGTTTGGCTGGAACATGGTAAGATCAAAATGGATGGAGACGCCCAAACCGTTGCCGATGCGTATTTTGGAAACCAGTAAAGCAAAACACGTTGAGCTGTTGTTTTTGTATTCAACGATCAACCCATCGTTGAATGCATGAAGCCTATACGCCCTTTAAGCGTGATATATGCTTCTGCCATCAGGCGAGCGAAAGCGCCTTGGGGGACTCTTCGCTTCGTTATCCGCAAGTTTGCTGAATCAATCCGGATATTCGGCATATCCGGAACATTCGGCCGCATTGTTGCATTCATGCGTTCCGGAAAATTCGTTACTCTTTTTGCAAACCGCCGCGCGACATTGCTTTCCACTGTTACAAACGAAAACAAGCATCGCCTTTCTTCGTTCTATCCCGGCGAGACCAATCGGCCTGCATCGGAATTTATGACACCACGCGTTTTGATCGTGGCCGAGATGTCGATTCCACAATGCAAGAAATACCGCGTCACGCAAAAGGCCGAGCTGTTTTCGAAGATTGGTATCGAGGCATCAGTGGTTGACTGGACCCACTTTGATGAAGCCCGGACACTGCTACAGACCCATTCAATCGTCATATTTTACCGCGTTCCAGCCGTGCCTGAAGCTATCTTATTGATAAAGGAAGCCAAGCGGCTTGGCATTCACACATTCTGGGAAGTCGATGACCTGATTTTCGATCCGGAAGGATATCTCTCGAACAAAAATATCGAAACTCTGTCGCCGGGAGATCGAAAAGGTGTTCTCGAAGGGATGAGACTTTATCGGGAAGCGCTGCTCCTGTGCGACGAAGGTATTGCGTCCACCAAAGCCCTCGCAAAAGTCATGAGCGAGGTTACGAATAGAAATGCCGTCATTGTGGAGAATGCGCTCGACAGCGACACAATATTAATCGCGGAAAGAATTCGCAAAAATCAGACGGCAACGCCAAAAGAGACCAAGCAGGACATCACAATTGTCTATGGCTCGGGCACCACGACGCACGACATTGATTTTCTGGCGGCCGCTGATGCGCTGTTCTACATTTTGTCGGAACGTTCCAATGTAAAACTCCGGATTATAGGTTCTTTGAATATAGAAAGCCGGTTCGATATTTTCTCTGACCGGATTGAACGATTTTCATTCGTGAGTTTTGATCGCTATCTGGAGCTTGTTGCCGAAGCAGATATTTCAATCGCACCGCTTGAAGATTCAGTTTTCAATGATGCTAAAAGCAATATCAAGTTTCTGGAGGCCTCTGTCCTCGGTGTTCCCTCTGTCTGCTCTCCTGCCGATGCGTTTCGTGCTGCTATCGTTGACGGAGAGAATGGATTTCTTGCATCCGATCCAGCGCAATGGCAGCAAAAACTGCTTCAGCTTGTCGATCAGCCGAATCTTCGCATAAAAATGGCAGAGAGGGCGCTTGAAAGCGTCAATAAGGCCTATGCGCCCGAGCAGATTGCCCACCGGCAACTGGCACCGCTGATAGAGCGCCCCAGCCAGCTTCAGCCTGATGTAATGCGCATCCTCTTTGCGAATGTGTATTTCTCTCCGCAATCGTTTGGTGGAGCGACGATCGTTGCGGAAGAGATGGCTCAAAGGCTTGCCCGGAAAGAGGATGTGGAAATCTACATCTTCACTTCATGGTCGCATGATCATGCTTCAAATTACGATCTGGTTCGTTATAGCGCAAAAGGCGCTACCGTTTTCGCGGCAAAAGTGCCTGTCGTCCGCACTCGCTTGATGGATATCAAAGACGATGACATGGGGCAGGCTTTTGCAGACGTTCTCAAGGCAGTTCAACCCGATATTGTTCAGTTGCATTCGATACAAACGCTCGGGGTCGAACTCGGCGCAGCGTGTAAGGCCGCAGGCATACCCTATGTCATAACGCTACACGACGCCTGGTGGCTGTGTGAACGCCAGTTCATGGTAACAGGCGAAGGCAAATATTGTTTTCAAACGCGCATCGATCCAAACGTTTGTGCAAAATGCGTTCTGGACAAGAATTTTAACGAGCGCCGCACCCGGATCGTTCGCAAAGGTCTTGCAGAGGCTCAGGGCCTCATCTCTCCAAGCAACTACTTTAAACAACTACATATGCAGAACGGGCTGAGCGACGAGCAGATTTTTGTCAATAAAAACGGGGTCAAGTTCCCCTTTCCGACCCTTACGCGCAAACCATCAGACCATATCCGCTTCGGCTACGTCGGCGGATCAACCCCGATCAAGGGCTATGATCTCGTCCGCGAGGCTTTTTCGGCGCTTCCGGAATGTGGCATCGAGCTGGTCATGGTCGATAATACGCTGAACAGTGGCTATAGCAGCGTCAATCTCAAGGGCCTTACTCCTCATAATCCAGTCCGCGTTGTGCCTGCCTATACGCAGGATAGCATCGACGAATTCTTCTCGGGAATTGACGTGCTTTTGTTTCCGTCCCAATGGAAAGAAAGCTTTGGCCTGACGGTACGCGAAGCGCTGCTGCGTGACATCTGGGTGATTGCCACGGATTCCGGCGGCGCCGTAGAAGATCTCGTAGAAGGCGAAAACGGAAACATCATTCCCATTTCGTCCGACAGCTCCCATCTGCGAGCGGCAATGGAAAAAATTATCGATAACCGGGCTGCGCTTTCCAGCTACGTCAATCCATACAAAGATCGCATACAGAGCTTTGATKGGCAGGCAGACGAGCTCTACGATTATCTCCGCTCGCTTCTGCGCGCTGAACAGCAAAGATAGAAAATTCAATTGGGAGCACAAAAGCAAAATGGCAGCCCAAGGGCTGCCATTTTTGTCTTAAATCAATCGCTTGGCGAGAGATTTTGGTGCGGTCGAGAAGACTCGAACTTCCACGTCTTGCGACACAGCGACCTCAACGCTGCGCGTCTACCAATTCCGCCACGACCGCACTGTGGTAGAAGCCGAACGTGTCGGCTCGCGGCATGTAGCAAATCAATTTCAGCTAAACAAGCCCTGTTGGTGTTTAAGGCGAATGTTTTTCGCAAAGCCGTCGAAAAGTTATGTCGCACCCGTCAGACTGGAAATCTTCTAAGAAAAAGTCCATATGCGGCTCACCTTCTGCATCCCGTGTGAATCGGTGCTTTTGGCTGTACGAAACAGTTGCATCGGCTTCAGTTCAATGCGGATGGAGAGAAATTCGAAAATTTGGTTTCCGATCATGAAAAGCAACCGTGACGATCTCGTCTCCGCATTTTTACCCACAGGCGAATCGTCTCCGGTGGAATGGCTGGTTGCTGACGGGCTCACCGACTACGAAACYGCCCTCAGTTTCATGGAAGACCGGGTGGCTGCGATTCGCGCCGGAACGGCACGAGAGCTTGTCTGGCTGGTTGAACATCCACCGCTTTATACGGCAGGCACCAGCGCCAAGGATGGCGATCTGCTCACCGCTGATCGCTTTCCAGTCTATGCGACAGGTCGCGGCGGCGAATATACCTATCATGGCCCCGGCCAGCGGGTTGCCTATGTGATGCTGGACCTCAAAACACGGCGCGAGGACATCAGGGCATTTGTGACGGCGCTGGAGCAATGGATCATTTCCACCCTCGCCTCGTTCAATGTGCGCGGCGAGCGGCGTGAAGATCGCGTCGGGGTGTGGGTGACACGGCCGGAGCGCCCGGCGCTGTCAGATGGCTCTCCAGCCGAAGACAAGATCGCCGCTATCGGCATCCGCCTGCGCAAATGGGTGAGCTTTCATGGCATCTCCATCAATGTGGAACCGAACCTTACGCATTTCGACGGCATTGTTCCCTGCGGCGTGCGTGCGCATGGCGTCACCAGCCTTGTCGATCTGGGGTTGCCGGTGGGGATGGATGATCTTGACCGCGCAATGCGGGAATCATTTGAGGATGTGTTTGGGGCGGTTAAGGGCTAACTCATTTGCATCGAGATTATGCGTGGTTCGTGGTTCGACAAGCTTGTCTGTTAGAGATGGTATAATGTGAAGAGGTCCACGTACCCTTTCCCGGCACGTGGACCGATTGACAGGATGCCGTTTCGACAAGCGGACATTGCAGTCCGATGGTGAGCAAGGCCCTGTCATTCGATGACACCCGAACAGTTGCAAGGGGCACCGACCCCGTATGACAAGCCAGGGAACCTCATCATGACACAGTTTGATCGTTTTGTCGGCATTGATGTGAGC
>NZ_JBFRDN010000017.1:0-116853 GCF_052113785.1 Phyllobacterium sp. TAF24
GTGCTAAAATGAAATTCATACAGACATTTGATCTTTATCCCTTCCTTGACACGACTATCAGCTTTGTCGCCGCCTTCATCTTCGGCACGCTGATCGGCGCGGAACGACAATACCGGCAGCGCACCGCCGGTCTGCGCACCAATGTGCTTGTGGCAATCGGCGCTGCGGCTTTCGTCGATCTGGCGCAGCGCATTGCCGGAACGACGGAAGCGGTGCGGGTCATTTCCTATGTGGTATCAGGCATCGGTTTTCTCGGTGCCGGCGTGATCATGAAAGAGGGCATGAATGTGCGCGGCCTCAACACAGCGGCGACACTTTGGTGTTCGGCGGCGGTGGGTGCCTGTGCGGGTACGGATATGCTTGCAGAAGCCGCATTGCTGACGGTGTTTGTTCTGGCTGGAAATACGCTGTTGCGCCCGCTGGTCAATTTCATCAATCGCATCCCGATCAGCGAACAGGCGGCGGAGGCAACCTATGAGGTCAAGCTGATATCAACCCGCGCGGCCATGCCTGCCATGCGCGATCTTCTGGTCGAAAAACTGGAGGATGCGGATTATCCCGTCAGCGACGTGGAGATTTTGGATCAGGGCGATGAGGAGACAGTGGAGATCGTCGCTACGCTGGTGAGCACGGCCATTGATCCCGCTGAGATCGATGCGGTTATCATCCATATGGAAAAGCAGAAGGGTATTTCCCATGGCACATGGGAAGGCAGCACCAAGGACTAGGTGGTGGCCATACATGTAACTAAATCACGCAAGGTTACAGCGCGATATATACTGTGATGATATTGCAACAGCGCCGTAGGCATTGCGGTCCGCCTTGTTTTTGACACAGAGTTGCCGCGATCCGATCTCAAAGGAACAGCAAAGCGGTAGCCACGACCGCCTGTCCGCCCTGCCTATCCCAACGTTTGAAAGCATACAGAATGTCATCCCTTGTTTCGCGCCGGTCATTCCTGACCGGGCTGTCGCTTGCTGCCGTTTCCGCGGTTGCGGCCTGTGCCCAATTGCCCAAACAGTCCCTCGAAGTCGCCGATGTCCAAACGCCTCCCGCGCCGGAACAGCCACCGGTTGCAGCGCGGGTTGAACCGGCAAAGCCTGATTACGTCAGCATGTACCGTGCGGTTGAAGAGGATGGCTACAAACTGCCCGCCATTCCCTTTGCCAAGGTCAATGAGAAATTCCTGCGGCAGATCGTGGATGATCCGACAGGGGAGAAGCCCGGCACGATTGTCATCAACACGGTCGACAAGTTTCTCTATCTGGTGCTGAAGAATGGCAAGGCCATGCGTTACGGCGTCGGGCTGGGCCGTCAGGGCTATTCGTGGAAGGGCCGCGCGATTGTTCAGTGGAAGCGCAAATGGCCGACATGGACACCGCCATCAGCGATGATTTCGCGCGATCCGAAACTGGAAAAGTGGCGGCAGGGTATGCCGCCGGGTGTGAACAATCCGCTTGGTTCGCGCGCGCTTTACATCTTCCAGGGCGGCGTCGATACGCTCTACCGGATTCATGGTTCGCCCGACTGGAACTCCATCGGCAAATCCGCTTCATCTGGCTGTGTCCGCATGTTCAATCAGGATGTGATGGACCTGTATGATCGCGTTCCAAGCAAGACGCCCTTACTGGTTCTATAATCCCTGATGCAATTAAGATTGCGGTTTAATAGACCGCAATCTCAATGATGCGGATGAACGCATTTGCCGTGATCGGCCAGAATTTCGATCACACGGCATTCCCCAACGCGGCCATGCCTGCATCCTTCGACCATTAGTTCAAGCTCGGCTTTCAGCGCATTCAGGCTGCGGATACGCTGCTCAACCTCGATGAGCCGTGCATTGGCGATACCATCTGCCGTTTCGCAGGGCTGGTTGGGATCATCCTGCAAATGCAGCAGAGTGCGGATCGAGTCGATTTCAAAACCGAGTTCCCGCGCATGGCGAATGAACGCCAGCCTGCGGATATCCGTGTCTTCATAATGCCTGCGGTTGCCGTCCGTGCGCGCCGGTTCTGCCAGCAACCCGATCTGCTCATAATAACGGATCGTCGGCACTTTGACGCCGCTGCGCTTGGCTGCTTCACCGATTGAAATTTCTTTCAACATTTCGCTTGCTCCTCTAGTCACTAGAGCATGTAGCGTTGCCGTCAACAGAGTCAAGAGAGGTTGAATCATGACAGCAGCGCCAACGCAAACCCGCTTCCGGGTCGAGGGCATGGACTGTGCCAGCTGTGCAGCCAAGATCGATACGGCGGTGCGCCGCTTGCCGGGAGTATCTGACATTTCCGTCTCGGTCACTGCCGGGACAATGACAGTCAAACACGATGAGACGGCGGATCTGACTGTTCTCCAGAAAAAGGTGGGCGGGCTTGGCTACAAGGTTTCGCCGCTGACTGCCAAAAGCACTGCACAGGCTGCCGCTCCGACATGCAGC
This sequence comes from Phyllobacterium sp. TAF24, assembly GCF_052113785.1. NCBI lineage: Bacteria > Pseudomonadati > Pseudomonadota > Alphaproteobacteria > Hyphomicrobiales > Phyllobacteriaceae > Phyllobacterium > Phyllobacterium sp. TAF24. The sequence continues at coordinate 2,435 of NZ_JBFRDN010000017.1, forward strand.
GGTCACGATCACGCGAACCACAACCATGCAGGTCATTCCCACGAAGGACATGATCATGGGGATCACCACGATCACGACCATGCGGGACACGATCATTCAGGTCATGACCACGCAAAAGCAAATGCTCCTGTGGTCGCTGCCGCCGCGTCGGCGCAAAGTTCAAAGCCAAGCCGCTGGTGGCAGAGCCGCAAGGGCTTTTTGACTATCATCAGCGGCGTGGCTCTGGTTGCGGCCTACGGCGTTGGCAAGCTCTATCCTGACATTGCCAACTGGGCTTTTGTGGTCGCGATGTTTGTCGGGCTTGTCCCCATTGCCCGCCGGGCGATCATGGCTGCCCGATCGGGCACGCCATTCTCCATTGAAATGTTGATGACCATCGCGGCGATTGGTGCTGTGTTTATCGGCGCGGGTGAAGAAGCTGCCGCCGTAGTGTTCCTGTTTCTGATTGGCGAATTGCTGGAAGGCGTTGCGGCTGGCCGTGCCCGTGCCAGCATTCAAGGTCTGGCTGATCTCGTCCCCAAAACCGCATTGGTGGAACGCGGCGGCAACACCACGTCAGTGCCTGCCGATAGTCTTGTTATCGGCGACATCATCCTTGTCCGTCCGGGTGACCGTATTCCCGCCGATGGCGAGATCACCGAAGGCACAAGCGAAATCGACGAAGCGCCGGTGACGGGTGAAAGCACACCCAAGCGCAAAAATGTTGGCGATACGGTTTTTGCCGGTACGATCAATACCGATGGTGTTCTGCGGATCAAGGTAATAGCGACATCGAGTGACAATACGATTGCGCGGGTCATCAGGCTCGTTGAAGAGGCGCAGGAAAGCAAGGCTCCAACCGAGCGCTTTATTGACGGTTTTTCGCGCTACTACACACCTGCCATCATGGTTGTGGCCGCGCTTGTTGCTGTCGTGCCGCCATTGTTCATGGGCGGTATCTGGAGTGAATGGGTCTATAAGGGTCTCGCCATTCTGTTGATCGGTTGTCCCTGTGCGCTGGTTATTTCGACGCCCGCTGCCATTGCCGCAGGTCTTTCCGCCGGTGCGCGGCGCGGCCTGCTGATGAAGGGCGGCGCTGTACTTGAGACCTTCAGAAAAGTCACGGCTGTTGCCTTCGACAAGACGGGCACTTTGACCGAAGGCAAACCCGTCGTCACGGATATCGTTTCATTCGGCATGCCCGAGCAGGAAATCCTGTCGATGGCCGCTGCTCTCGAAACTGGTTCCAGCCATCCGCTTGCCATGGCCATTCTTGATAAGGCAAAGGCTGACGGCGTTACGGTTCTCCCATCCACCTTGGCCAAGGCTGTATCAGGCAAGGGCGTTGAAGGAACTGTTTCCGGCAAGACGGTGTTTCTCGGCTCGCCGCAGGCGGTTAGCGAAACGACGCCACTCAGCGCCGAACAAACAGCTTCAATTGAAAAGCTGAATGATCAGGGAAAGACGGTTTCCGTTGTGGTTGTTGCGGGCAAACTCGCGGGATTGCTGGCCATGCGCGATGAGCCGCGTGCCGATGCGGAGCGCGGACTTGCTGTGCTGAAAGAGCAGGGCATTCGCGCCGTGATGCTGACAGGTGATAACCGCCGCACCGCCGAAGCCATTGCCTCCAAACTGGGCATTGAGCCAAGAGCCGAATTGCTGCCACAGGATAAGCAGCGGATCGTTGGCGAGATGCAGCGTTCCGGCCTGACTGTTGCCAAGGTTGGCGATGGCATCAACGATGCTCCCGCGCTTGCCGCAGCCGATATCGGTATCGCTATGGGCGGGGGCACCGATGTGGCGCTTGAAACCGCCGATGCGGCGATCCTGCATGGCCGGGTGATCGATGTTGCCAATATGATTGATCTGTCGAAGACTGTAATGAGCAACATCCGCCAGAACATCACTGTCGCGCTTGGATTGAAGGCGGTGTTTCTGGTGACGACCATCATTGGCCTCACCGGATTGTGGCCCGCGATCCTTGCCGATACGGGCGCAACTGTGCTGGTAACAGCCAACGCCATGCGGCTTCTCGGCTGGAAGGGCCGCTCATAGAAAATGATGTGTGACGGCTATCTGCTTGAGATGCCGTCACACACCAAGATAGCGATCCTGAATCTCGCTTGTCAGTTCTCCCGGCAGTCCGCTCCAGATAGTGCGTCCCCTTTCGAGGATCACGCAGCGGTCAGCTACCGGCAGCAGTTCCGACAGGGTTTTATCAACAACCAGAATGGACTGGCCCTGTTGTTTCAGCGCGGCGATGGCCTTCCAGATTTCCTGCCGGATGACGGGCGCCAGCCCCTCTGTTGCCTCATCGAGAACAATCAGTTTGGGGTTGGTCATCAGCGCGCGACCGACCGCAAGCATCTGCTGTTCGCCGCCCGAAAGGGAATTGGCATATTGGCCGGAGCGTTCCGCGAGGCGGGGGAAGAGCGCATTCACCTCCTTGATCGTCCAGAAACCGCTGCGCGCCGAGGCCAGCAGATTTTCCGCGACGGTGAGGTTAGGAAAGCAGCGGCGTCCTTCCGGCACAAGGCCGAGACCAAGCCGGGCAATGCGATAGGGCTTTGCCGCCGAGATATCATTATCTGCAAAGCGGATCGTGCCATGGCGTAAGGGTGAGAGGCCGAAGATCGAGCGAATGGTGGTGGTTTTACCCATGCCGTTGCGGCCCATAAGCGCGACGACTTCGCCTTCTGCCATCGCAAGATCAACACCGAAAAGCGCCTGCGATGCGCCATAGAATGTTTCGACCTTCGCAAGTTCCAGCAGCATCAGACGCTCTCCCCGAGATAGGCTTCGCGCACAAGCGGGTTCTGCCGGATCTCATCGACGGAGCCGGTTGCAATGATGCGGCCATAGACGAGCACCGAAATACGGTCGGCCAAGGCGAAGACCGCATCCATATCGTGTTCAATAAGAAGGATTGGTGCTTCATGCCGAAGCGTATCAAGAAATGCTGTCAGCCGCTTTGAGCCTTCCGGTCCCATGCCCGCCATCGGTTCATCAAGCAGAAAGGCCTTGGGACCAAGTGCCAGCGCAATGGCGATCTCAAGCTGGCGGCGTTCCCCATGGGAAAGCTCGGCGCTGGGTATATCAGCGCGGTCAAGCAGCCCGACACGGCCAAGCATGTCTCGCGCTCTGTCTTTGAGCGAAGCATCGGCCATGACGGGCTTCCAGAAGCGGAAGCTCGAACCCTCATTGGCCTGAACGGCCAGCATGACATTGCGCAGCGCCGAGAACTCCGGTGTCAGTGACGATATCTGGAATGTGCGGCCAAGTCCCCGTTGTGCGCGCTGCGAAACATCCAGCGCCGAAATATCATGGCCCATGAAATGAATCGCACCGCTATTATGTTTCAATGTCCCGGCAATCTGGTGGATGAGTGTAGATTTTCCTGCTCCGTTCGGCCCGATCAGCGCATGGATTTCGCCGGGATAAAGGTCAAGGCTGACATCATCAGTCGCCTTCAGCGCGCCGAAGGATTTGCAGAGATTGCGGATGCTCAGAACGGGTTCAGCCATGACGCACCTTCCCGGCGAGAAGACCAACAAGACCGCCGCGCCCGAACAGGACGACCGCGAGGAGAATGAGACCAAGGAAAAGTTGCCAATGCTCGGTCAGCCCGCCAAGGGCAAATTCGAACAGGACAAACAGGATGGCCCCCGCAACAGGGCCAAAGAGACGGCCGGTGCCTCCCAATATAATCAGCACGATCAATTCACCGGACATGCTCCACGACAGCATGGACGGGCCGACAAAGCGGTTGAGATCGGCAAAGAGGGCGCCCGCGATGGCGGTGATCATCCCCGATAGAATGAAGGCAACCAGCCGGATGCGCAGTGGCCGGATGCCGATGGACGCGACGCGCATCTCGTTTTGCCGGGTTGCCTGCAGGGCGGCACCAAAACGGGAATCTCTCAATCGGGCGAAGGCGAAGAGAGCAAGCAGAAGCAGGGCATAGGCGATCAGGAAGAAATTGAGGGGAGCAAGTGTGTTCACACCGGGAAAGCCATTGCGTATCGTGATCGAGAGGCCGTCCTCGCCGCCATAGGCGGGCCATGAAATGGCGAAATAATAGATCATCTGGGCAAAGGCGAGGGTGATCATGATGAAATAGACGCCCGATGTGCGCAGGCTGATCAAGCCAATGAGAAATGCAACCAGACCGGCAACAATGGCGCTGACAATCCAGATGACCGGCATCTGGTTTGTCGCCATGATGACAAAGGGCGAGGAGAGAAGCGGTATCTGGTTGAAGGCATGGGTGGCAAATATTCCAGCCACGTACCCGCCAATGCCAAAGAAGGCCGCATGGCCGAACGAGACTAGCCCACCAAGCCCAAGCGCCAGATTCAATCCGACAGCGGCAAGGGCGAGAATGGCAATACGGGTGGCAAGCGTCATGTAGAAGGGCTCGCCCATGCCAGAAGCCACGAAGGCCAGTACGGGCAAAATCAGGGCAAGAACGATATTCACAAGGCGCTCGCGGTTCACCATTTCACCCCTCACGCATTGACCGCAAAGAGGCCTTTTGGCCGCACTGCGAGGATGAAGGCCATGACGATGTAGATCAGCATGGAGGCGACAGCAGCGCCCGCCGTAGCCGCCTGCGAGGGTTCCATGAACAGCGTGAACAGTTGCGGCAGGAGAAAGCGCCCCATCGTATCGACAACACCAACAAGAATGGCACCGGCAAGCGCACCTTTGATGGAGCCGATACCGCCGATGACGATAACGACAAAGGCAAGAATGAGCACAGGTTCCCCCATGCCTACCTGCACCGATTGCAATGCGCCGACGAGTGCTCCGGCAAGACCTGCAAGCGCCGCTCCAAGCGCAAAAACGATGGTGTTGAGCGAGGCAATGTCGACGCCAAGCGCGCCGATCATTTCCCGGTCGGATTCGCCAGCACGGATGCGCATGCCCAACCGTGTTTTTGCAATCAGTAGATAGAGCCCGATGGCAACGACAAGTCCCGCGCCAATGATAGCGAGCCGGTAAAGCTGGTATTGCGCACCGCCCGGCAGGCTGATTGCGCCCTGCAGTACTTTTGGTATGTCGAGATAGAGTGGAAAGGAGCCGAAAACCCAGCGGGTGCCTTCCGAAAAGATCAGGATAAGCGCGAAGGTGGCAAGCACCTGATCCAGATGATCGCGGTTGTAGAGGCGGCGGATCACGGTGACTTCGACAATCGCTCCGGCAGCGGCGGCGGCAATGAGACTGGCCACCAGACCGAGCCAGAACGAGCCAGTATAGGCGGCAACGGCAGCACAGGCGAAAGCGCCGACCATATAGAGCGAGCCATGGGCGAGGTTAATCACCCCCATGACGCCGAAAATCAACGTCAATCCGGCGGCCATCAGAAACAGCATAATGCCGAACTGCAGGCCGTTCAGGGCTTGTTCAATGATGAGAGCCGACGACAAGTTTCATCCAATCCATAACAGGCATAGCAACGTGCGCGGACTTTTCATCCGCGCACCGGGTTTTACCGCCTACATCTTGCAGTTGGCTGCATAGGCATCCTGATGATCGGTGAAGCTGGTGGCGACGATCTTGTTGGTCAAAACGCCGTCTTCCTTGATCACTTCACGCACATAGATGTCCTGGATCGGATGGTTGTTGTTGCCGAACTTGAACTTGCCGCGCACGGAATCGAACTTGGCTTCTTTCAGAGCGGCGCGGAAGGCATCCTTGTCCTTGACGCTCGCCTTGGCGACAGCCGAGAGGATCAGATTGGCGGTGTCATAGCCCTGTGTCGCGTAGAGCGATGGCAGGCGCTTATACTCAGCCTTGAAGGCCGCGACATATTTCTTGTTGGCCGCATTATCGAGGTCTTTTGACCAATGCGACGAGTTCTTCACACCCAAGGCTGCATCGCCGATGGCGCCGAGCACATCCTGATCGAAGGAAAAGCCGGGGCCCATAACTGGGGTGGAAATGCCCGATTGTGAATACTGCTTCATGAAGGCAATGCCCATACCACCGGGCAGGAAGAAATAGACACTGTCAGCACCCGACGCGCGGATCTGCGCGATCTCGGTGGCATAGTCTGTTTGGCCGACCTTGGTATAGAGTTCGCCCGCCAAAGCGCCCTTGTAGAAACGCTTGAAGCCGGTGAGTGCATCTGTGCCCGCCGGATAGTTCGGGGCAAGAATGAAGGTTTTTTTGTAATTGGCTGTATTGGCGTAATTGCCCATCGCCTCATGCAGATTGTCGTTCTGATAGGCAACGTTGAAGTAATTGGGGTTGCATTTTTCCCCGGCAAGCGCCGATGGACCCGCATTGGTGGACAGATAGAATGTGCCCTGACCAACAACACCGGGAACAACCGCCATGGCAAGGTTTGACCAGACAATGCCGGTGAGAATATCGACCTTTTCGCTCTGGACCATCTTGTCGGCAATCTGCACGGCAAGCTCCGGCTTTTGCGCATCATCCTCAACGATGACCTTGATATCCTTGTTACCAGACTCCTTGATGGCAAGCAGAAAACCATCGCGGATATCGATGCCAAGTCCTGCACCACCGCCCGATAGCGTGGTGATCATGCCGATCTTTACAGGTTCAGCCATGGCCTGAGCCGAAAAGGCCAAACCTGCCACCAATGCCGCTGCTGCTATTGTCTTCATTGCGTCGTTCCCCTTATTTTTATGGTTCATCTCAATTGCAAATTGATCTTCGATGCAAGTGCTCACGCGCTCTAATTCTGTGTTGTCTTATCCTCCGCAAAACGGGTTAGAGCCGGACACGGATCATATCGGCCAGAAGGATGGATTTGACCGCAGCGCTCAAGCGTATTGCTAACAACGGGTAGACCAAGCGTATCAAGCATTTCATGCGGGCCATGCCGGAAATTCAGGCCGAGTTTCAGCGCGGTATCAATTCCCGTTGTCGTGGACAGGCCCTGTTCAAACGCAAAGGCTGCTTCATTAATCAGCATAGCCGCCACGCGCAGGAAGATGAGCCCCGGTGTATCCGCAATTTCATGCAGTTCAACACCGAGCGCCTTGGCTTGCAGTGCTATGGAGTGAATATCGGCCTCTCTCAGTTCGTATTGCGCGAAGGCAAGCGTCACGGGACCGCGCCAGTTGCCGATCTGCCGGTCCAGCACAATGGTGGGCTGGTGGTTGGCAGTACCAAGCTCATGTGCAGTGCGGCCATCGCTCAGATGAACGGCGACACCCGTGCGCGTCTCCAACTGCCGTTTCAACGCTTCAACTGTGGATATGTGGCTCTCCCCCGAGAGCACATTGTCCTGACGGGGATAGGTGAAGAACCCATTGCCGGTTTTGCGGCCAAGTCTGCCCTCGGCCTTCATGTCTTCGAGAAGCGGCGAGGGTTTGAAGCGTGGTGACCGCTCAAACCCTTCCCATACGGATTTCGTTGCGGCAAGGTTGATATCGGCGCCTACAAGATCAATCAGTTCAAATGGCCCGAGAGGAAAACCACCCGATGATTTGATACAGGCATCGATGGTTATGGCGTCGGCAATGCGGTCTTCAAGCAGTTGGAGCGCTTCACCGTAAAAGGGACGGGCACAGCGATTGACCAGAAATCCCGGACTGTCACGCACCTCGACCGGTGTCTTCCCGAGCCTCACAACGAGATCGGATAGTTTCGTTGTCACGTCGGTTTCGGTCTGCGAACCGGCGACGACTTCAACGAGTTTCATCAGCGGAGCCGGATTGAAGAAATGCAGTCCGGCAAAACGTTTGGGATCCCGGATGGAGCGGGCGATTGCATCGATGGATAGGGATGAGGTGTTGGTAGCGAGGAGACAATCCGGGGTGCAGATCGCTTCCAATGATTGGAACAGCGCAGCCTTGGCTTCCAGCGTCTCGATGATGGCTTCGACAACCAATTGTGCAGGCGCCAGATCATTCAAGGTCTCGGCAATGACGATATTCCCGGCGCACGCATCACGCTCGCCTTCCGTCGATTTGCCACGCGCGATACGCAGGTCAATCTCGGCAAGGATCGTGGCTTTGGCTTTCGCAGCCATGCCCTCCTGCGTATCATGCAGAATTGCCCTTATGCCGGATCGTGCGATCAGATGGGCGATACCCCGTCCCATGGTGCCAGCACCAACAATGCCAATGATGTTGACTGGATGAGCCATTAGCGCCTCCTGAAGTCAGGTTGGCGTTTGGCTGGGAATACCGCATTGCCTGCATCGGGGCGCGTCAGTGTCAGGATGGCGTAACCATCCTTCACCTCGGTTTGGATATAGTTTTCCATATCGCATCCCCCCTGCAGTTTGCTCTGCTTGAATTGACTATCCCCATAAATTGAAAATTATTCAAGCTTGAAATTTCATGCTTGAAATTATTTTGATGCGGTGACACGATGAGCAGGGTTTAACGGGAGTATGCCTGATGAAGATCGCTTGCCTTGGAGGAGGACCCGCCGGTCTCTATTTCGCGATCAGCATGAAGCTGCGCAATCCCGGCCACGACATCACCGTGATCGAGCGCAACAAGCCTGATGATACGTTCGGCTGGGGCGTCGTGCTTTCAAGCGAGACATTGGCGAACCTTGCCGCCAACGACCCGGTGAGTGCTGATGCGATCCGCGCGCACTTTGCCTATTGGGATGATATCGCCGTTCACTTCAAGCAGACCGAAACCGTTTCAACCGGCCATGGCTTTTGCGGCATCGGGCGCAAGAAACTGCTGATGCTTTTGCAGGACCGCGCCCGTGAACTGGGCGTGAACCTGCAGTTCGAAACGCCTGTTGATGATATCCCGGCGCTTGCGAAGACTTATGATCTGGTCGTTGCTGCCGATGGTTTGAATTCGCGCACCCGCACGGTCTTTGCTGAACATTTCAAGCCTGAAGTTGATACCCGTAAATGCAAATTTGTCTGGCTTGGTACACACCAGAAATTCGACAACGCGTTCACCTTCATTTTCGAGGAAACCGAGCACGGCTGGGTCTGGGCGCATGCCTATCAGTTTGACGGCGATACGGCGACATTCATTGTCGAGTGCAGTCAGGAGACATGGGACAAGTTCGGCTTTGGCAGTATGAGCCAGCAGGAATCCATTGCGGTCTGCGAGCGGATTTTTGCCAAATATCTCGGCGGTCATGCATTGATGACCAATGCCAACCACATTCGCGGTTCCGCATGGATCAGTTTTCCGCGTGTTCTGTGTGAAAAATGGTCGTTTGACAATGTGGTGTTGCTGGGCGATGCGGCAGCTACAGCGCATTTTTCCATTGGTTCGGGCACAAAACTGGCGCTGGAAAGCGCGATTGCCCTCGCCAATTATCTCCATGCGGAAAAATCCATTGCAGACGCCTTCGCCAAATATGAGGACGAGCGGCGCTTGCAGGTGCTGCGCCTGCAATCAGCCGCGCGCAATTCGCTTGAGTGGTTCGAGGAAGTCGAGCGTTATTTTGAACTCGATCCGGTGCAGTTCAACTATTCACTGCTGACCCGCTCGCAGCGCATCAGCCATGAGAATTTGCGCCTGCGTGACCGGAACTGGCTGGGAAGCGCGGAAGGCTGGTTTCAGGAAAAGGCTGGAGCAAAAAAGGGAACGCAACGCGCGCCGATGTTTGCGCCGTTCAAGCTGCGCGACATGGTGCTGACAAACCGCATCGTCGTCTCGCCGATGGCGCAGTACAAGGCTGTTGACGGCACGCCTGGTGACTGGCACCTCGTGCATTATGGCGAGCGCGCCAAGGGCGGTGCTGGCCTCGTGACTATCGAGATGACCTGTGTCAGCCCGGAGGGACGGATCACCCCCGGTTGCACCGGCATGTATACGCCCGAGCATGAAGCGGCGTGGAAGCGCATTGTCGATTTCGTCCATGCGGAAACCGAAGCGAAAATCAGCTGCCAGCTTGGTCATTCCGGTGCGAAGGGATCAACGCGTCTTGGCTGGGAGGGAACGGATGTGCCCTTGCCCGATGGCAATTGGCCGGTGCTTTCCGCGTCTGGTCTGGCTTGGTCCCCGGATAACCAGACACCCATGGCGATGACCCGCGCCGATATGGATCGTGTGCGTGATCAGTTCGTGGTTTCGGCTGAGATGGCTGACAGAGCCGGTTTTGACATGCTGGAAATCCATGCGGCGCATGGTTATTTGCTCTCGTCGTTTATTACCCCCGTGATGAACAATCGCAGGGATGAATATGGCGGTTCGCTGGAAAACCGCATGCGCTATCCCCTCGAAATTTTCCGGGCGGTGCGCCTTGTCTGGCCCTCGGCAAAGCCCATTTCGATGCGCATTTCCGCCAATGACTGGATGGGTGACAAAGGCATCACACCGCAGGACGCGGTTGAGATTGCACGCATGTTGCAGGAGGCCGGTGTTGATATCTGCGATGTCTCGGCAGGACAGACCTCAATAGACGCCAAGCCTGTCTATGGCCGCATGTTCCAGACCCCGTTCTCGGATCGTATCCGCAACGAAACGGGCATGGCAACCATGGCTGTCGGCAATATTTACGAGCCCGATCATGCCAACTCGATCCTGCTCGCTGGACGCGCCGATCTTGTCTGTCTTGCTCGCCCGCATCTGGCTGACCCCTATTGGACGCTGCATGCGGCGGTGGCGCTGGGTGATAAGAGTGTGACGTGGCCAAAACCCTATTATCCCGGGCGGGATCAAATCTACCGTCTGGCGGAGCGCGCCGAAGTCATCGCTCCCATTGAGGGCGCGTAAATGGAACGGTCGCTCGCAGGTAAGATTGCGTTGGTTACCGGTGGCGGTTCGGGCGTGGGGGCAGCCATAGCGCTTGCGCTGGCGGGCGAAGGCGCACGGGTTGTGATTGCAGGCCGTCGCATCGAAGCGCTCAATGAAATTGCAGCACAATCAAAGCAGATCATTCCCATCGCCGTTGATGTAACTGACGAGGAATCCTCCCGGCTCTTGTTTGAGCGTATCCAGAGCGAAACAGGTTCGCTCGATATTGCGATAGCCAATGCGGGTTCGGCGACAAGCACACCCTTCCAGAAGTTGGATCTGAAGACATGGCAAAGCCAGATTGATCTCAATCTGACGGGCGTTTTCCTGACCTTCCAGCATGCGCTTTCTGCCATGACAGCGAAAAACAATGGGCGGCTGATTGCCATTGCCTCGACTGCGGGTCTGAAAGGCTATCCTTATGTGGCCGCTTATGCCGCTGCCAAGCATGGTGTCATCGGGCTGGTCCAGTCACTGGCGCTGGAATTCGCGAAAACCGGGATCACGGTCAATGCTGTTTGTCCGGGGTTCACCGAGACGCCGATGCTTGAACGGTCCATCGAAACCATCATGCAGAAAACCGGCAAAAGCCGCGACGAGGCAGTCGCTGCACTTGTCGCATCCAATCCGCAGAAGCGGCTGATCCAGCCGCAGGAGATTGCGCAGACGGTGCTTTGGCTATGCGGCCCGAACTCCGGCTCCATCACCGGGCAAGCCATATCCATTTCAGGAGGCGAAGTATGAGCAGCAAGAACAATCCTTCCGCCTCACGCAAAGCCGAGCCTGAGCGCGTGAAACAGAGCCTGCGCGTCTGGCTGAAAATGCTGAAAGCCACCAAGCATGTCGAAGCGGTTGTCCGGGAAAACCTGCGGGTTGAATTCGATACGACCTTGCCGCGCTTCGATGTGATGGCCGCGCTTTATCGTTTCGAGGAAGGGCTGAAGATGAGCGAGCTTTCTTCGGCGCTGCGGGTTTCCAACGGCAATGTCACGGGCATCATCGAGCGGCTTGTCTCGGATGGCGCGGTGCTGCGCGTCCCGGTCGCTGGCGACAAACGCGCCATGCTGGTGCGGCTGACACAGCGGGGCAGGGACGAGTTTGCCAAAATGGCGGCGGCACATGAACTCTGGATCAACGAGATTTTCGGCAGTCTGCCTGTGGATGTGACAGCGGGATTGCTCGCTACGCTGGATACAATCGAACATGCGCAAGGGTTGCACAGCGGGGAGGAACACGATGCGTGAGATGGCAAATTACAAGGCCACCCATTTCAAATGGAGCGTGACCGACGGCGTTGCAGTCATTTCACTTGATCGCCCGGAGCGCAAGAATCCACTGACCTTCGACAGCTATGCGGAACTGCGCGACTGCTTTCGCGCGCTTGTCTATGCGGATGATATCAAGGCGGTGGTCTTCGGCTCCAATGGCGGCAATTTCTGCTCCGGCGGCGATGTGCATGATATCATCGGCCCGCTTTTGAAGATGGACATGAAAAGCCTTTTGGAGTTCACCCGGATGACGGGCGATCTGGTCAAGGCGATCATGCATTGCGGCAAGCCTGTTATCGCCGCTGTCGATGGGGTCTGCGTGGGTGCGGGGGCGATCATTGCCATGGCATCAGACCTGCGCCTTGCGACACCCGTTGCCAAAACCGCGTTTCTGTTTACCCGTGTTGGCCTTGCTGGCTGCGATATGGGTGCCTGTGCGATCCTGCCGCGCATTATCGGGCAGGGCCGGGCTGCCGACCTGCTTTACACCGGACGCAGCATGTCCGCCGAGGAAGGCGAGCGCTGGGGTTTTTATAACCGGATTGTTGATGCGCAAAAGCTGGATGACGAGGCCTTCAAACTGGCAAAACGCCTCGCCGATGGTCCGACATTTGGCCATATGATGACCAAGACCATGCTCAATCAGGAATGGTCCATGTCCATCGATCAAGCCATCGAGGCGGAAGCGCAGGCGCAGGCGCTTTGCATGCAGACACAGGATTTCCAGCGGGCCTATGACGCATTCGTCGCGCATCAGACCCCAGTCTTCAAGGGCGATTGAAATGATTGATCGCAGCTTTCTGTCATGGCCGTTTTTCGAGGATGTGCATCGCCAGCTTGCCGATACGGTTGAAGCATGGGCGGTTGCCAATACGGGCCATATCGATCACGAGAACACTGATGACGCCTGTCGAGGTCTTGTCGCAAAGCTTGGAGAAGCCGGACTGCTCAGGCACACGGCGGTTGATCCTGATGCCACAGGCAAGCTTGATGTACGCAGCCTGTGCATCATTCGCGAGACGTTGGCGCGGCATGATGGGCTCGCTGATTTCGCCTTTGCCATGCAGGGACTTGGCACTGGTGCGCTGTCCCTGTTTGGCACCGATGCGCAAAAGCAATTCTGGTTGACGAAAACCCGCGCGGGCAAGGCGCTCTCCGCCTTCGCGCTCAGCGAGCCGCAGTCAGGCTCCGATGTGGCCAATCTGGAATTGGCGGCAGTGCGCGACGGCGACGGCTTTGTGCTCAATGGCGAAAAGACATGGATTTCCAATGGCGGGATCGCCGATGTCTATACGGTGTTTGCCCGCACGGGCGAAGGCGAGGGTGCCAAGGGCATCTCTGCCTTTATCGTGCCTGCCGATACGCCGGGGCTGATCATTGCCGAACGCCTTGAAGTGATCGCTCCGCACCCGCTGGCGCGGCTTGTCTTTGACAATTGCCGCATACCAGCCTCGGCGCTAGTAGGCGCGCCGGGTCAGGGCTTCCGCATTGCCATGTCAGTGCTTGATGTTTTTCGCTCCACTGTTGCTGCGGCAGCGCTGGGTTTTGCTCGCCGTGCACTGGATGAAGCGGTAAGCCGTGCCAATGGTCGTAACCTGTTCGGTGCGCCGATGTCCGACCTCCAAATGGTGCAGGGGCATATCGCCGATATGGCTGTCGATATCGATGCGGCGGCGCTGCTCGTCTACCGGGCCGCATGGCTGAAGGATAGCGGCGCCGAACGGGTCAGCCGGGAAGCCGCCATGGCCAAGCTTTATGCCACCGACCGGGCGCAAAGCGTGATCGACAAGGCTGTTCAGATTCACGGTGGAGATGGCGTTCGCAAAGGCAGCGTTGTCGAGCGCCTTTACCGGGAGATCAGGGCATTGCGCATCTATGAAGGTGCGTCGGACGTTCAAAAAATAATCATCGCAAGGCATGAACTTGCAAGGGGATAAAGAGAATGTTGGGACCATCGGCGCATACGGATCACTTTACCCGCGATAATCTTCCTCCATTGGAGGAATGGCCTGAGCTGCTGATGGAAAATTTCCAGTACCCGGAATGGCTGAACGCCGCCGTGGAACTGACCGATGCCATGGTCGCCAAAGGTTTCGGCGACAATACCGCGCTGATCGGCAACGGCCGCCGCCGGACCTATAAGGAATTGACTGACTGGACCAACCGCATCGCCCATGCGCTCGTCGAAAATTACGGTGTTGAGCCGGGTAATCGTATTCTCATACGCTCCGCCAACAACCCGGCCATGGTCGCCTGCTGGCTGGCGGCAACCAAGGTTGGTGCGGTTGTTGTTAATACGATGCCGATGCTGCGGGTGGGGGAACTTACCCAGATCGTCGATAAGGCTGAGATATCTCTGGCGCTGTGCGATACGCGCCTGCTTGAAGACATGGAAACCTGTGCCAAATCCAGCAAGTTTCTGAAAAAGGTCGTCGGCTTTGATGGAACCGCCAATCACGAGGCGGAACTGGACCGGATCGCGCTCGACAAATCTGTTCGTTTCGAAGCTGTGAAAACCGGCCGCGATGATGTTGCGCTGCTTGGCTTCACCTCAGGTACGACGGGCGAGCCCAAGGCAACGATGCATTTCCACCGCGATCTTCTGATCATTGCCGATGGCTATGCCAAGGAAGTGCTGGGTGTTCGCCCGGATGATATTTTCGTCGGTTCACCACCGCTGGCCTTTACCTTCGGTCTTGGAGGCCTCGCGATTTTTCCCCTGCGCTTTGGTGCTGCAGCCACTTTGCTCGAACAGGCAACGCCGCCAAAGATGATCGATATTATCGAGACCTATAAGGCAACGATCAGCTTTACCGCACCCACCGCTTACCGCGTCATGTTGCAGGCGATGAATGAGGGTGCTGATTTGTCTTCCCTGCGCATCGCGGTCTCGGCAGGTGAGACATTGCCAGCGCCCATCTATGAAGCGTGGATGCAGAAAACCGGCAAGCCACTGCTTGATGGCATCGGCGCAACGGAAATGCTGCATATTTTCATCAGCAACCGGCTGGAGGATTCAGGTCCGGGTAAAACCGGCAAGCCCGTCAGCGGATATCAGGCTGTGATTGTCGATGAGGGGATGAAAGAAGTACCGCGCGGCGAAATCGGCCGGCTTGCGGTGCGCGGGCCGATCGGTTGCCGCTATCTCGCCGACAAGCGCCAGAAGAATTATGTCCGCGATGGCTGGAATCTTACCGGCGATTCCTTCTTTCAGGACGAGGACGGTTATTTCCACTTTGCCGCGCGCTCCGACGATATGATCATTTCGGCTGGCTACAATATTGCCGGGCCGGAAGTGGAAGCGGCACTGCTCGCCCACCCGGATGTCAGCGAATGCGCTGTTATCGGTGCGCCCGATGAAACCCGTGGCCAGATCGTGCAGGCGCATGTGGTTCTGCGGGCCGATGTTGCGGCGAGCGACGAAACGATCAAGCGCTTGCAGGACCATGTCAAACAGGTCATAGCGCCCTACAAATATCCACGCTCAATCAAGTTTCTCGATGCGCTGCCCAAGACAGCGACAGGGAAAATACAGCGCTTCCAGTTGCGCAAGGCATATCAGTAACAGCGTCAGGCACAGGACGCATTCCAGAAAGAAATCAGGTAGGAAATCGGAATGGCAGAGATCATACATCCGCAGGGCTGGCCAGCGGCAAAGGGTTATGCAAATGGCATGGCAGCCGAAGGCAAGGTCATCTTTGTCGGGGGACAGATCGGCTGGACCAAGGACCAGATTTTTGAGACGGATGATTTCGTCGAACAGGCCGAACAAGCCATGCGCAATATTGTCGATGTGCTTGCAAGCGCCGGTGCACAGACGACCGATCTTGTGCGGCTGACATGGTTCATCACCGACAAAAAGACCTATGTGGCCGAGCAGAAGCGGCTGGGCGAAGCCTATCGCCGGGTTTTCGGACGGCATTTTCCAGCAATGACGCTGGTACAGGTCGTTGCGCTGCTTGAGGATCGCGCGTTGATTGAGATCGAGGCGACAGCGGTCATTCCTGCCCGCCCATAGAGCGAGCAGGAATATACGGCATTACGCGGGCTTGCTGGCAGCAAGGAACGCCAGCTTGGCGGGTAGTGCCAGAAGCTTAGAAAGCTCAACACGTTCTGGCGTATAGTGATGCTCTACGTCGAGACAATTGACGGTGCCGAGCAGTTCGCCTGCAATGACTACGGGAATGTTGATCACTGAACCGCAGCCGAGCGCCCAGATCGTTTCATGATCTGAAAACACCGTCGCAATGTCGGCAATGGTATTGGCAACRAAGGACTGACGGTCCTTGTGCACCGTATCGAACCAGCGGTCATAATGGATCGGCTTGGTGCCTGATACCGGGTAGCTCTTGGCATCCGAGGTATATTCACGGCGCGCCAGTTCATTCTTCATGTCGACGGTCATGATGGTGAACAGCTTGGCGCCGATGATCTTTTGCGACAGCACCTGCAATGCCTGCCATGGGCCGTCGGCGCTCGTGTCATTGGCGATATCAGCGTCAAATTCGGCCAAAGCCGCTGTGATGTCTTCCTGTGTCATTTCCTGATCCTTGATCGTTTTTCAACCCGTATGTGCGACGCTGATTTCCATCAGTTCGCGCGAGTAGGTTTCTTTCAGCGCACCGCGCTTGAGTTCAGCCACGTCGGCTATTTCGACAATCCGCCCATGGCGCATGACAGCCAGCCGGTCACAGAGAAACGAGACGACGGGCAGATTGTGCGTCACCATGAGGAAGGTGAGGTTCTGTTCGCGGCGCAAGCGTTTGAGCAGATTGAGAATTTCCGCCTGCACCGAAACATCGAGCGCCGAGGTGGGCTCATCCAGCAGCAATAGCTTGGGTTCAAGCATCAGGGCGCGGGCTATGGCAACACGTTGGCGCTGGCCGCCAGACAGTTGGTGCGGATAGCGGAAGCGGAATTTGCGCTCGAGCCCGACGGCTACGAGAATATCCTCAACACGGCTGTTCTGACTGCCGATGCCGTGAATGGCCAGCGGCTCGCTCAGGATGGCATCAACCGTCTTGCGCGGATGCAGGGAACCATAGGGGTCCTGAAACACCATCTGGCAATGCTTAGCGAAATGCTGATCAATGCCATGGCTGCGCGGCTGGCCGAAGGCGGTGATTGATCCCGTCCATTGCGGCGCAAGACCGGCAACGGCTTTCAGAACCGTTGATTTACCCGAGCCGCTTTCGCCGACCAGAGCAAAGCTTTCACCCTCAGCAATATCAAGGCTGATGCCGTGGGTGATCTGCGTCTCGCCATAGGAAATGTCGAGATTGTTCAAAGCGAGTGCGCTCATTTGGCCGCCCATGCATTGCGGTCGAGAACGGGCAACTCGTCGCGGGTTTCATCCAGTCTGGGAATGGCCGCAATCAGCCCGCGCGTATAGGGATGTGTTGCATTGCGTAGCTCTCCTGCCTTGCATTCCTCAACGATTTTGCCGGTATTCATAACCAGAATGCGGTCGCAATAGCTCGAAACAAGGTTGAGGTCATGGCTGATGAAGATAAGCCCCATACCTTTACGCTTGACCTGTTCGTCAATGATATCAAGCACCTGCGCCTGCACCGAAACATCAAGCGCGGAGGTCGGCTCATCAGCAATCAGCAGATCGGGTTCGGGGATCAGCATCATCGCGATCATCACGCGCTGACCCATGCCGCCGGATATTTCATGCGGATAGAGCGTGGCGACACGTTCCGGATCGGCGATGCGCACAGCCTCCAGCATGGAATGCACGCGCTGTTGGGTTTCCCGGCGTGGCAGGCGTTTGTGAGTTTGCAACGCTTCGGCAATCTGCTCGCCGACAGTCATAACAGGGTTGAGCGAGAATTTCGGGTCCTGCATCACCATGGAGATGCGCGCGCCGCGAATACTGCGCATCGCCTTCTCCGACTGCTTGTTCAGATCGATACCGTCAAAGCGGAATGTGTCGGCACTGACCTTACCGGGTGCGCGTATGAGTTTGAGAATGGCGCGGCCGGTCATCGATTTGCCCGACCCACTTTCGCCAACAATGCCGAGCCGTTCGCGGCCAAGGGTGAAGGAAATACCGCGTACCACGTCAATCGGACCCTTGGGCGTAGGAAAGGTGACGCGCAGATTGTCGACCTCGAGCAGGGGCGTACTCAATGCTGTTCTCCGCTCTTGGGATCAAGGACATCGCGCAAACCATCGCCGAGGAAGCAAAAGCCAAGGCTGACAATGATGATGGCAAAGCCCGGCATGGTCGCCACCCACCACTGATCCAGAATGAAGGAGCGACCACGCGCAATCATTGCCCCCCATTCGGGCAGGGGAGGCTGTGCGCCAAGACCGATGAAGCCGAGGCCAGCAGCGGTCAGAATAATACCCGCCATATCAAGCGTGACGCGCACGATCATTGACGAGGTACACAGTGGCAGCACATGGCCGAGAATAACCCGCAGCGAGGAAGCACCTTGCAGGCGGATCGCGGCGATGAATTCCGAGTTTTTGAAGGTTAGCGTTTCCGCCCGGGCAATGCGGGCATAGCCGGGCCATGAGGTGATTGCGATGGCGATAATGGCGTTTTCGATGCCGGGTCCAAGTGCCGCCACAAGCGCCAGTGCCAGAATGAGTTTGGGCATGGAGAGGAAAATATCGGTGATGCCCATCAGGATGCGGTCGATCCAGCCGCCGAAATATCCGGCGACAGCGCCGATAATCAGTCCGGCAGGCGCGGCAAGCACGGCCACCAGCACGACGATGACAAGCGTGATGCGTGCGCCATAGACCACGCGGGACCAGATATCCCGGCCAAGCTCATCCGTTCCCATCCAGTTGATACCACCCGGCGGTAACAGGCGCTGTGCCAGATCCTGTTTTAGCGGATCATGGGTTGCGATGAGCGGCGCAAATATTGCGGTGAGGATCAGTACAAGAATGATGATCGCGCCGACGGCGGCCAGCGGATTGCGCGAGAGAGCGCCGCATATCCGGTAAAGGCGGCCAAGACGGGCCTGCATCCGCGAGGCGGGGCTATCGTCGATCAGCCAGCTATGTACATTTGCCATCGGTGCCTCCTAACGCGCGCGGGGATCAAGGACGCGGTAGAGCACGTCGGAAATCTTGTTGATGCCGATAAAGACCGCACCGATGACGAGGGTTGCGCCAAGCACGGCGGACATATCCGCATTGAGCAGCGCCACGGTCAGATAATTGCCGATACCCGGCCAGGAAAATATTGTCTCGATCATGACAGAGCCTTCCAGCAATGCAGCATAGGAAAGGCCGATGACGGTGATCAGCGGAACCAGAATAGGCCGGAATGCATGGCGCCAGATGACAAGCCGTTCCGACACGCCTTTGACGCGTGCAGTGGTCACATATTCCTGCGACAGCTGGTCGAGCATGAAGGAGCGCGTCATGCGCGCGATATAGGCAAGGCTGAAGAAACCAAGCACCGAGGCGGGCAGGGCGAGATGCCAGAGCGCATTGACGAAAATCTCGGTTTCACCTGCCAGCAGGCTGTCGATCAGCACAATACCCGTGACCGGATCGACCAACCCGTCATAGAAAATATCGAGGCGGCCGGGACCCGCGACCCATTTCAGGCGGGCATAGAAAACCGCAAGCCCAACGAGGCCAAGCCAGAAGGCGGGAACCGCATAGCCCAGCAGTCCGACCACGCGGATGATCTGATCAACCAGACTGCCCCGGCGGCTGGCGGCATAGACCCCCATGGGAACACCGAGCAGCACACCGATGATGATGCCGAGTGTGGCCATTTCGAGCGTTGCCGGAAAGACGCGCTTCAGATCGTCGAGAACGGGTTTGCCCGTTGATACGGATGTGCCGAGATCGCCCCGAAGCACCGAGCCGACATAATGGAAGAATTGTACGAGGGCTGGCTGGTCGAGCCCCATCTGTATCCGCGCCGCTTCATAAACCGCACGCGGCGCGCGGTCACCGACCACAGCCAGAACCGGATCAATGGGGACAACGCGGCCAATGAAGAAGGTGATGGCCAACAGTCCGAGAAAGGTGATGAGCACGGAGATGACAAAGCCCCCCAGCCCGAAGATCAGGCGCGCACTCCGGCTCTTGCGAAAGCCCGGTCGCTTGGCCGCCTTGGTGGCAATACCTGCCAATGTTTCGGATTCGAATGCCAAATCCTGTGCCTTCCCATTCTTGACACCTGGGTTGGCCCATTCGTGTCGACTGTTCCCGTCGATCCCGGTCTAAAATTCAGGGGTGCGGATGCATTTTGCCTGAGCCTGCCGAAGATTCTGCTTGGACCATACAAAAATTTTTGCTTAGATCAAAGAAATTTTACTAAGAGTGGAATCGCCCATGTCTTCCGAGGTCCGCAACACTGACAGACAGCCCAAGATCGGGGCAATGATCCGCGCACGGCGGCGTCAATTGCAGCTGACATTGCAGGAAATCTGCGATGCCGCAGGCATCTCAGTCGGATATCTCAGTCAGGTTGAACGCGATCATGCCACACCGTCACTGGGAACGCTCGCGCAGATTTCGCGCAGCCTCGATGTCGGGATGGATTATTTTATTGCCACCCCGAACGTGGAAGACGCGCTGACCCGGCAGGGCGAGCGGCAGAAATATTCGGTCGACGGTTCCTCCATTGTTTACGAGCAGATCGCTACGGATTTTGCCGGGAACATTCTTTCGTCTGTCATCATGCATATACCGGCGGGATACCGCTCCGAAACGGTCAGCCATGAGGGCGAAGAAATCCTCTATGTGCTTGAAGGTGTCATTACCCATCAGCTTGACGATGAAGAAGTGGTGCTCTCGACCGGTGATAGCCTGCATTTTCGCGGCAACCGGCCCCACGCGTGGTGGAATGATACGGACAAGACGGCGCGGGTTCTCTGGACAGGGACATTGCCCATATTCCGGACCCGCCTTTAGACCGCTTCAACAAAAACAACCCAATAACAATAACAATCCAGAGGAGAATGAAGAATGAAACTGTTCAAAGCGGCACTGTTTGCCGCTTCCGTTATATCCGCATCTGCGCCGCTTACCGCCCATGCGGCAACCCCCGGAAATGCATTGGTTGTGGCCCAGAATATCGACGATATCGTCAGTATCGATCCGGCTGAAGCCTATGAGTTCACCTCGGGCGAATATGTAACCCAGACCTATGACCGTCTGGTGCAATATGACGCGCCTGACGTAAAGACGCTGGCACCGGGTCTGGCGACGGAGTGGAAGGTGGATGATGCCGCCAAGACCATCACCTTTATCCTGCGGGACGGCGTAAAATTCACCTCGGGCAATCCGCTACGGGCTGACGATGTGGTCTATTCCTGGAAGCGCGTTATTGCACTGAACAAGGCACCTGCCTTCATTCTGGCGCAACTGGGCTGGACTGCTGATAATTTCGACAAGATGGTTACGGCATCCGGCAACACGGTTGTCGTTAAATATGATGGCGATTTCTCTTCGGCCTTTGTGCTCAACGTTCTCGCTGCCCGTCCTGCCTCTGTCATTGACGCGGTGACGGTGAAGGCCAATGAAGCCAATGGCGATATGGGTAATACGTGGCTCAAGTCCAATTCCGCCGGAACCGGCCCGTTTGTTTTGAAAGCGTTCCGTCCGGCGGAGATCATCAGCCTTACAGGCAATCCTAATTATTTCGCGGGTGCACCGGCAATGAAGTCGGTCATTATCCGCCATGTGGCCGAAGCCGCGACCCAGCAATTGCTGCTTGAGTCTGGTGATGTGGACATTGCCAAGAACCTGACACCGGATCAGGTCGCCAGCCTTTCGACCAAGGGCACAGTCAATGTCGAGACCTATCCACAGGCCGCTGTGCATTTTCTCAGTCTGAACCAGAAGGATGAGGCGCTGACCAATCCTGCCGTCTGGGAAGCAGCGCGTTACCTTGTCAACTACAAGGGCATGACGGACTCGTTCCTCAAGGGACAGATGCAGGTGCATCAGGCATTCTGGCCAGCGGGTTTCCCCGGCTCATTGGATGATACGCCCTATACCTATGATCCTGCCAAGGCGAAGAAAATCCTCGCCGATGCCGGTGTGAAAACCCCTGTTAATGTTACGCTTGATGTGATCAATTCAACGCCATTCACCGATATGGCGCAGTCGTTGCAGGCGGGTTTTGCCGAAGCCGGGATCAACTTCAACATCATTCCCGGCACGGGCAGTCAGGTCATCACGAAGTACCGTGCCCGTACCCATGAGGCCATGCTGCTCTATTGGGGCCCTGACTTCATGGACCCTGATTCAAATGCCAAGGCATTCGCCTTCAACGAGGATAATTCCGACGGCAATTACCAGTCGACCACCACATGGCGCAATGGCTGGGCGGTCCCGGCTGAACTCAATGCTGAAACCAAGGCAGCGCGTGCCGAAGCCGACCAAACCAAGCGCAACCAGATGTATGTTGATCTGCAGAAAAAAGTGCAGGAGAAATCACCGATTATTGTGATGTTCCAGGCAGCAACACAGGTAGCATTGGCCAAGAATGTCTCGGGCTATGTCAACGGCGCGACCTCGGATTTTGTCTTCTACCGCCTTGTAAAAAAGAACTAGGCAACACTGCTTCAGGGTCGCCCGGATTGCCGGGCGGCCCATATCCAACGTCCATATCAACGGGAATAGCAAAATGTCTGAACTTCGGATGACGCGCCTGCGCCAACGCATGGCTGAAACGGGAACCGATCTTGTCGTGGTCGGTCCTTCCTCACATATGGTCTGGCTTGCCGGGCTTTCGCCCCATGGTGATGAGCGGCCTGTGCTGCTGATTGTCAGCAAAGACCATGCCGGGCTGCTGATGCCTGCACTCAATGCGGACAGTTCGCGTCAGCATACGGATCTGCCATTCTATCCATGGACCGACGGTGAAGGTCCCGATGCGGCGCTTGCCGCCCTGCTGAAAGATGCAGGTGCGTCGAAGCCCGGCATCAAGATTGCCCTTGATGAAACAATGCGTGCGGATTTCGCGCTGCTTGTTATTGACGCATTGCCGGGTGCCAAGCGCACCTTCCTCAATGATACGGTCGGCTATCTGCGCGCCCGTAAGGACGACGCTGAGTATGCGGCTCTCAAGGCCAACGCCCTTATCAATGATGGGGCGATGCGTGCGGCTTTTGCTGCATTGAAACCGGGTGTTACCGAGCAGGAAATCGCTGGCGTTGTCAGAGATTTCTACAAGGCCAACAATGCAAAGCCTGAGTTCACCAGCGTCTGCTTTGGTGAGAATGGTGCATTCCCTCACCACCATACCGGCGAGCGCAAGTTGAAAGCCAATGAAGCTGTGCTGATCGATATTGGCGGGCGCAGTGATGGCTATCCCAGTGATATGACCCGCGTTGCCGTCTGCGGCGAAACGCCAGAGGATTTCGATAAGGTGCATGCGGTGCTTGATCGTGCGGTCGAGGCGGCCATTGCTGCGGCCAAACCCGGTGTGGCTGCCAGGGAAGTCGACAAGGCGGCGCGCGATGTGATCACCGAAGCAGGTTACGGGGAATTCTTCCTGCACCGTACCGGACATGGCATGGGCATCGATATCCACGAGCCGCCCTACATCACCGCAACCTCCGAAGCCATTCTCGAAGATGGGCACGTATTCTCGATTGAACCGGGCATTTATCTCAGCGGCAAATTTGGCCTCCGGCTGGAAGAGATCGTGATCATCCGTGGCAACAGGGCGGAAGTCCTGTCCGAACTGCCAAGAACGGCTTTCAAAGCTTGATAATAGAAGGCCGTTTCGCAACCGAAACGGCCTTTACCTTCTACTTTTGGCTCTGTGTCTTAATGTAGCATTGCACAATTTGAGTGCATGCGCAAAATTAAGGCATGTCCGCTTCGCTATCGATCATGGTCTTTGACGAAAACCGCATCCGTGCTTCAATTATTGAAGAGGGATTGCGGGAGGCGGGCCATGACCGCGTGGTGGTTTTGCATGATATTGCCGGTCTTGCGCGCCAGATCGAACAGATTCAGCCCGATGTGATCGTCATTGATATCGAGACACCCAATCGGGATATGCTGGAGCATCTTTTTCAGCTTAGCCGCTCCGTGCGCAAACCGATTGCCATGTTTGTCGATAGTTCCGACAGTTCCTCAATCGAGGCCGCGGTGGATGCCGGTGTTTCCGCTTACGTGGTTGATGGTCTGAAGAAAGAACGTGTCAAACCCATTCTCGATATGGCGGTGAGCCGTTTTAAAGCATTCAGCCGTCTGCAGCAGGAGCTGGCCGAGGCAAAAACGGCGCTGGAAGAACGCAAGATCATTGAGCGCGCCAAGGGTATTTTGATGAAATCGCGCAAAATATCTGAAGAAGAGGCTTATTCGCTGCTGCGGCAGACAGCCATGAACGAGAAGAAGAAGCTTTCCGATATCGCCCAAAGCGTTGTCATGGCCGCAGCCATGCTTGGAAGCTAGGAAGAGAGGTCGGCCGTGAGTTTTATCGGGACGAACAATGGCCAGAGCATGGGCGGTGGATTGGCGGCGCCATCGGCGATGCGCAGTGAAGGCGTCCGCGTGGTCAAGGCCGGTTTCATTCCGCTTGTCGATGCGTCTGTTCTCATTGCGGCTGCCGAATTCGGCTTTGCCGCGCGCGAAGGCATTCAGCTCGAACTGGTGAAGGACGTGTCCTGGGCCAATATCCGTGATCGGCTTGCCTTCCGGCAGTTTGACGTCGCGCATATGCTCGCGCCCATGCCCGTTGCATCCGCTTTAAGTCTTGGATCAAACCCTTCGCCTGTCATTACACCGTTCACCCTTGGCCGAGGTGGCAATGCCATCACCCTTTCAGTTAATCTCTACCGCCGCATGCAGGCGTTGGCAGATCTTACCGGTGACGAGGGCGCGCTTGCCAATGCCGAGGCCCTGAAACTTGTCATTGACGATATTAGGGTGCGGGGCGAGCCGCTGCCGGTGCTGGGCACGACCTATCCATTTTCATCGCATAATTATGAACTGCGCTATTGGYTGGCGGCGGGTGGCATCCATCCGGACCGCGACGTGAAACTGGTGGTCGTGCCGCCGCCCATGACCTCGGATGCTCTCTCGGCAGGAGCGATTGATGGCTTCTGCGTCGGTGCACCGTGGAACATGGTGGCTGTCGCCCGCGAAGTCGGAAGAATTGTCGCCGTCAAGGAAGATATCTGGCCGTCTAGCCCGGAAAAGGTCATTGGTGTTCGACCCGAATGGGCTGACAGCAACCCGGAAACATTGGCGCGATTGATCGTCGCTCTCGACCGCGCGGCGGCATGGTGCGATGTGCCTGATAATCGCCGCGAGCTGGCGCAGGTTCTGTCAGAGCCCCGTTATATCGATACATCGGAAGATATTTTGCACCGGGTGCTGCTTGGGCGTTTCACCACCGACCCCGATGGACATGAGCGAACAGTGCCTGACTATTTCTCGTTTCACCGGAACGCCGCGAACTTCCCTTGGGTCAGTCAGGCGCAATGGATATTCAGTCAGATGATCCGGTGGGGACAGGTGGCGCATTCGCCGGAAAGACAGGGGAAGGTGGCGACGGCTTTTCGTCCTGATCTCTATCGCAATGCGCTCGGACCGCGTTCGGATATCCCGGTTGAAGACATGCGCGTTGAAGGTGGGCATCGCGCCGATGGTTTTATTGATGGGGCGATATTTGATCCACAAAACATCCCCGAATATCTCAAGGGTTTTCAGGTTCATAATCTTGAAACACGCGTCGCAGGGGATGACGAAGTCTGATGCGCAAAATTTGTGCCCTGCACAATAAATAAGCGCAATCACATGTGCATCTGCACATTTCGACTCCGGTCATCTGCTTCCGATCCAAATGTGAAAATGCTGAGGATGTATATAAATATCAATAATTACAATATCTTATAAATTTTATAATCAACTGGCACGTATATTGCTTTTATAAAACCGTTCCGTCAACGAAGACAGGAACCGCGAGCATCGCCATCGGATGCTTTCAAAGACACAGACGTCGCTTGGACGAGTTCATTCACCTCACAGTGGGAATGCACTTCATCCAGCGGCGTTTTTTTATGGCTCAAGCTGCACGGAAAAGCAGCGCTGCAAAGGGGATTTGTGATGAAGGTGACATTCTCGACAGGCATGCCAAGGCGCACGCTTTTGCGGGCAGGGGGCACTCTGGCGCTGCTGGCCGCGGCCAAGGCTGCGCTTCCCTCAGGTGCCTATGCGGCCAGTGCTGGGCCAGAGACAACCAAGGCGACGCTTGGCTTCATTGCGCTGACGGACGCTTCCCCGCTGATCGTGGCCAAGGAGAAGGGCTTTTTCGCCAAACATGGCATGCCCGATGTTGATGTGGTCAAGCAGGCCTCTTGGGGTACGACGCGCGATAATCTGGTGCTTGGTTCTGCAGGCAATGGCATTGATGGCGCGCATATATTGACGCCGATGCCCTACCTCATCAGCACCGGCAAGGTCACCCAGAACAACCAGCCTCTGCCGATGGTCATCCTCGCGCGGCTTAACCTCGATGCGCAGGGTATTTCGGTTGGCTCGGCCTATGCGGGTTTGAAGGCCGGGGTGAACTCGGGTGTTCTGAAGGAAGCTTTTGCCAAGAAGAAGGCGGAAGGCAATGCGGCCAAGGCTGCCATGACTTTCCCCGGCGGCACGCATGATCTGTGGATCCGCTATTGGCTGGCCGCCGGTGGCATCGACCCTGACAAGGACGTGGAAACTATCGTCGTTCCGCCACCCCAGATGGTTGCCAATATGAAGGTTGGCACCATGGATTGTTTCTGCGTTGGCGAGCCGTGGAATGCCCAGCTGGTCAATCAGGGCATTGGTTATACGGCTCTTAACACTGCCGAGATTTGGGCCAAGCATCCTGAAAAGTCCTTCGCGATGCGCGCGGACTGGGTGGAGAAAAACCCGAATGCCACCAAGGCGCTCCTGATGGCCGTGATGGAAGCCCAGCAATGGGCTGATGATATGGCCAACAAGGACGAGCTGGCGGCAATCGTTGGCAAGCGTGCGTGGTTCAACGTCCCGACCACCGATATCGCCGGGCGATTGAAGGGTGACTATGATTTCGGCGGGGGCCGTGTCGAGACTGCCAGTCCGCATCTGATGAAGTTCTGGCGCGACCACACATCCTATCCGTTCCAGAGCCATGAAAAGTGGTTCCTGACCGAGAATATCCGCTGGGGCAAATTTGCACCGGATACGGATATTGCCGCGCTGGTCGGCAAGGTGAACCGCGAAGATATCTGGCGTGAAGCTGCCAAGGAACTCGGCGTTGCCGCCGCGGATATTCCGGCTTCCACATCACGCGGTCCGGAAACCTTCTTCGACGGCAAGGTGTTCGATCCAGACAGCCCACAGACCTATCTCGCCAGCCTAGACATCAAACGTTTTGCTTGAGGAAACCGGCATGACAGCCAGCCCCGTTCCCATCCGTTCGAATGAAAAGCCCGTGTCCAATGAAAAGCCTGTGGTGGCCAAGATCATGACACTTTCGATCCCGCCAAAACCGGGTTCGTCCCGTCGTTTTCCGCAATGGCTTTCCTCTTTGGCGGCGCATCTATTGCCACCTTTGATCACGCTGGTGTTTCTGCTGGTGCTGTGGGAAATCCTCTGCTCTTCGCCAACGTCAAGCGTTCCGCCACCCACCAGGGTCGTGTCAGAAACGTGGGAGCTGATCGCCCACCCGTTCTATGTCGGGCAGGGCGTTGATCAGGGGTTGTTCTGGCACATTCTTGCCAGCCTGAAGCGCGTGGCTCTCGGCTATTGCCTTGCCGCTGTTGCGGGCATTGCGCTTGGCACGCTTGTCGGCCAAAGCGAATGGGCGATGCGGGGGCTTGACCCTATCTTTCAGGTTCTGCGCACGGTGCCGCCGCTCGCATGGCTGCCTCTGTCATTGGCCGCATTCAAGGATGGCAACCCGTCCGCAATCTTCGTGATTTTCATCACCGCCATCTGGCCGATCATCATCAACACTGCCGTCGGTATCCGCAATATTCCGCAGGATTATCAGAATGTTGCGCGGGTGCTTCGGCTCAACCAGTTTGAATATTTCACCAAGATCATGATCCCGGCTGCAGCCCCCTATATTTTCACCGGCCTGCGCATCGGTATCGGCCTGTCATGGCTCGCCATTGTGGCGGCGGAAATGCTCATCGGCGGCGTCGGCATCGGGTTCTTCATCTGGGATGCATGGAACTCGTCGCGCATCAGCGACATCATTCTGGCCCTGATCTATGTCGGCATCGTCGGATACCTGCTCGACCGCGCTATCGCCTTCATCGCCAAGACTGTCACCCGCAACACCGCCAGCGCTTGAGGAAGCTATTATGTCGAAACCCTATCTCTCTCTGGAACAGATCGACATGGTATTCAGCCGTGGCGGTGCCAGCACGCAAGTTTTGAACCAAGTCTCACTTAATGTGGAAAAGGGCGAGTTCATCTCGATCATCGGTCACTCCGGCTGTGGAAAATCCACTTTGCTCAACATTGTTGCGGGGCTCACCAAGGCAACACGCGGCGTGGTGTTTCTGGAAGGCAATGTTGTTGACACGCCCGGACCCGACCGTGCCGTGGTGTTCCAGAACCATTCGCTGCTGCCGTGGCTGACTGTTTATGAGAACGTCAAGCTCGCCGTCGACAAGGTCTTTTCATCGAGCAAAAACCGGGCGGAGCGGCATGACTGGACCATGCGCAATCTCGAACTGGTCCAGATGGTGCATGCGAAGGATAAACGTCCGTCTGAGGTTTCGGGCGGCATGAAACAGCGTGTGGGTATTGCGAGGGCTCTGGCCATGGAGCCAAAAGTGCTTCTGCTTGACGAGCCGTTCGGTGCGCTTGACGCCCTGACCCGCGCACATTTGCAGGATCAGGTGATGCAGATCCATACGGAACTCGCCAATACGGTGCTGATGATCACCCATGATGTGGATGAAGCGGTGCTGCTTTCCGACCGCATCGTCATGATGACCAACGGTCCATCAGCCAAGATAGGCGAAATCCTCGATGTGCCGCTGGTACGTCCGCGCCGCCGTATCGAATTGGCCTCGGATGCCACTTACATCCGCTGCCGCTCCTCTGTGCTGAAGTTCCTCTATGAACGTCACCGCCTTGTGGAGGCCGCATAAGATGGAAGCAGCAACGAAAAAGCAGAAGCTCGTTGTCATCGGCAATGGCATGGCGCCGGGGAGGGCGCTTGAACATCTCTTCGAAATGGCGCCAGACGCCTATGACGTGACGATTTTCAACGCCGAGCCGCGCGTTAATTACGACCGGATCATGCTGTCACCGGTTCTGTCGGGCGAGAAGGCATTTGAGGAAATCATCATCCACGGCGATGGCTGGTACATCAAGCATGGCATCACGCTCTATAAGGGGCATAAGATTGTCGGGATTGACCTCGCAGCCAAGACCGTAACCTCCGATGCTGGAACGACCGAGACCTATGACAAGCTGCTGATTGCGACGGGCTCCGTGCCGTTCGTCCTGCCGGTTCCCGGCAATAATCTTCCGGGTGTTTTGACCTATCGCGACCTTGATGATGTCAACGCCATGCTGCTTGCCGCCCAGTCGCGTGCAAGGGCGGTGGTGATCGGCGGCGGCCTGCTCGGCCTCGAAGCGGCCGCTGGTCTGAAATCGCGCGGCATGGATGTCACGGTTCTGCACATCATGCCGACACTGATGGAGCGTCAGCTTGATCCGGCGGCGGGCTATCTGCTTGAACAGGCCGTGGAGCAGCGCGGCATCCGCGTGATGACCAAGGCCAGCACCAAGGAGATAACCGGCCAGAACAAGGTGAAAGGGGTCCTCCTTGCCGATGGTACGACACTATCAGCCGATCTGGTGGTGATGGCGGCGGGTATCCGGCCCAATGCCCTGCTTGCCAAGGAAGCGGGGCTTGAAACCAATCGCGGCATTGTTGTCGATGGTGGTATGCGCACTTCTGATCCAGATGTGTTTTCCATCGGAGAATGCGCCGAGGTTGGCGGTCAGTGCTACGGGCTCGTCGCGCCACTCTATGAAATGGCGCGGGTGGTGTCGGCGCAACTGGCGGGCGATGCCGATGCAAAGTTCGTCCACAGCGAGACGCCAACCAAGCTGAAGGTCACAGGCATAAACCTGTTTTCGGTTGGTGATCTTGGCGAGGGTGACGATAGGCAGGAGATTGTGCTGCGCGACGCGGCGGCTGGTGTCTACAAACGGCTTGTGCTCAAGGATGACCGCATCATCGGCACGGTGCTTTACGGCGAAACCTCAGATGGTGCGTGGTTTCATGACCTCACCAAGAAGCGCACTGATATCTCAGAAATGCGCGATACGCTTATCTTCGGCCAGTCCTATCAGGGAGGGTCCCCGCTGGACCCTATGGCGGCCGTTGCAGCCTTGCCAGATGATGCGGAAATCTGCGGTTGCAACGGCATATGCAAAGGCAAAATCACCGGTGCCATTTCTGGCAAAGGGCTGACTTCGCTCGATGATGTGCGGGCTCATACCAAGGCTTCGGCCTCCTGCGGAAGTTGCACCGGACTTGTCGAACAGCTTCTGTCGATCACACTTGGCGACTCCTATAATCCCTCTGCCGTTACCCCAATGTGCAGTTGCACGGACCTCGGCCATGATGATGTCAGGCGGCTGATCAAGGCGAAGAAGCTCAAATCCATTCCGGCTGTCATGCAGGAACTGGAGTGGAAAACCTCCTGTGGCTGTGCCAAGTGCCGCCCGGCATTGAACTACTACCTCGTTGCCGACTGGCCGGATGAATATGCGGATGATTATCAGTCGCGGTTCATCAATGAGCGGGTCCACGCCAATATCCAGAAGGACGGAACCTATTCCGTCGTGCCGCGCATGTGGGGCGGGGTGACCAACTCTAGGGAATTGCGGGCGATTGCCGATGTGGTCGACAAATTCGAGATACCGGCGGTAAAGGTCACCGGCGGCCAGCGCATCGATATGCTTGGGATCAAAAAGGAGGACCTTCCCGCTGTCTGGGCCGATCTTGGAAAGGCCGGGTTTGTCTCAGGGCAAGCCTATGCCAAGGGTCTGCGCACGGTAAAAACCTGTGTCGGAACCGACTGGTGCCGGTTCGGGACGCAGGATTCGACGGGGCTCGGTATTCGCATTGAAAAGTTCATGTGGGGTTCCTGGACCCCGGCCAAGGTCAAGATGGCGGTCTCGGGCTGTCCGCGCAATTGTGCCGAAGCCACCTGCAAGGATGTCGGGATTATCTGTGTGGATTCCGGTTATGAAATCCATTTTGCCGGAGCTGCCGGTCTCGACATCAAGGGCACCGAGGTGCTGGGCATGGTCCGGACGGAAGACGAAGCGCTGGAGCACGTGGTCGCGTTGACGCAGATGTACCGCGAACAGGGCCGGTATCTCGAACGCATTTATAAATGGGCCAAACGTGTCGGTCTTGACGAAATCCGCCGCCAGATCATGCAGGACGATGCCAAACGCCGTGGCTATTTCGAGCGGTTTGTTTTCAGCCAGAAATTTGCGCAGGTCGATCCATGGTCCGAGCGGGTTTCGGGCGTCGACAAGCACGAGTTCCAGCCTATGGCCAGTGTCAGCTATCAACAGGCAGCGGAGTGAAATGATGAACTGGGTTGAGATTGGAACCATCAACGACATTCCGCGCCGTGGTGCCCGCTGTGTGAATACACCCGATGGCAAGATCGCGGTTTTCCGGACCATGGAAGACCAGATTTTTGCCATTGATGACCACTGTCCACACAAGGGCGGACCGCTTAGTCAGGGCATTGTGCACGGTGCTGCGGTGACGTGCCCGCTGCACAATTGGGTCATCTCGCTGGAGACGGGCAAAGCCCTCGGAGCTGATGAGGGGAGTGTGAAGACCATCGCTCTCAGGCTGGATGGCGACCGGATTCTGGCCTTGCTTGAACTTGCCGCTGTAGCGGCGGAATAGACCGGCATGGAGCATCAGCCGCATTCTCCGGTTACCGTCCGCACCACCTGTCCCTATTGCGGCGTAGGCTGCGGCGTGCTCGCAACGCCCAAGGATGATGGAACGGTTGGCATTGCTGGCGATCCGGATCATCCGGCTAATTTCGGACGGCTCTGTTCGAAAGGTTCGGCGCTCGGTGAAACGGTTCATTTGGATGGCCGGTTGCTTGAGCCGCAAATATCAGGCGAGCCTGCAAGCTGGGAGAGTGCGCTTGATCTGGTGGCGGATCGCTTTGGTGCTGCTATCAGGAAACATGGCCCTGACAGTGTCGCCTTCTATGTCTCCGGTCAACTTCTGACGGAGGATTATTACGTTGCAAACAAGCTGATGAAAGGTTTCATCGGCTCGGCCAATATCGATACCAACTCGCGGCTTTGCATGTCGTCATCGGTGGCCGGGCATATCAGGGCCTTTGGCTCGGATACGGTTCCGGGGACCTATGAGGATCTGGAACTGGCCGACCTCATCGTTCTGACCGGCTCAAACCTCGCCTGGTGTCATCCGGTACTTTATCAGCGCATCGCAGCGGCCAAGGTCGCGCGCCCGGAAATGCGCGTTGTTCTTATCGATCCGCGTCGCACCATGACCGCGGATATCGCCGATATGCATCTGCAAATCCGTCCCGATGGCGACACGGCACTCTTTATTGGTCTGCTCGGGTTTCTGGCGGCACGGGGTGCTTTGGATCAAAGCTATATTAACAGGCACACGACGGGGTTTGATGCGGCATTGGCGATTGCCAGCCCATACAATCTGGAAATTGTCTCCAGACAAACGGGAATAGCGCAAGACATTCTGTCAGCCTTTTACGAACTGTTCGCAAAAACCGAGCGATGCGTGACCGTCTATAGCCAAGGCGTCAACCAGTCGGTATCCGGCACCGACAAGGTCAATGCCATCATCAATTGCCATCTGGCCACGGGCCGCATTGGCCGTCCGGGTATGGGACCATTTTCCGTAACGGGCCAACCCAATGCGATGGGCGGACGGGAAGTGGGTGGGCTTGCCAATATGCTGGCCAGCCACATGCAGATCGAGAATGCCGGACACCGGCAGTTGGTACAGAATTTCTGGGCTTCACCTGATATACCAAAGAAGCCGGGCTTAAAGGCAGTTGATCTGTTCAAGGCTGTTGGTGATGGCCGGATCAAAGCCCTGTGGATCATGGCGACCAATCCTATTGATTCCATGCCGGAAGCCGATGGTGTGGCGCAGGCACTGAAGGGCTGCCCGTTTGTCGTCGTGTCCGATATTAACGCGAACACCGATACAACAGCCTTTGCGCATGTTCTGCTTCCCGCCGCCGGATGGGGCGAAAAGGATGGCACGGTCACCAATTCCGAGCGGCGGATCAGCAGGCAGCGACCATTTCTGCCTACGCCCGGCAAGGCAAGGCCGGATTGGTGGATTATCACGGAAGTGGCAAAGCGGATGGGATTTGCCAATGGCTTTCCCTACCAGAACCCGGCGCAGATCTTTGCCGAGCATGCGGCTCTTTCGGGTACGGACAATAATGGCAGCCGTGACTTTGATATAGGCGCACAAGCGGCCATATCAGCGACGGAGTATGCTAGCCTTACAGCCTTTCAATGGCCGCAGGGTCGGGGGAGTGTAGCCTCTGACGGGCGCTTCTTTGCCGATGGCAGGTTCTATACCGCAGATGGCCGCGCACGGTTCATTGCAGTTTATCCGGATGAAACGTTTCACCAGGATGGGCTTTTTACATTGAACAGCGGCCGTGTCCGCGATCACTGGCACACGATGACACGCACGGGAAAGAGCGCACGGCTTTCAGCCCATTTCGCCGAACCTTTTGCGGAAATCCATCCGCTTGATGCGGCGGAGAGGGGAATAGCCGATGCAAGTCTCGTCAAGCTGCGCAATGCTCATGGCGAAATCATCGTGCGGGCGCTGCTGACCGACCGGCAGGCGCGCGGCAACGTGTTTGTACCCATGCACTGGACCAACCAGTTTTCCGGCAGCGCGCGTGTTGATACGCTGGTGACATCACGCACCGATCCGGTCTCGGGGCAGCCCGCACTGAAGATGGCAAGGGTTGACGTTCAGCCGTTTGCTGCCGGCTGGTATGGTTTCGCGGTCCTGCGCAACAAACCTCCGGCCATTGCTGCGGATTATTGGGCGCTCGCCAAAACCAATGATGGCTACAGGCTGGAATTGGCTGGCCTTGAGGATTTGGACGACTGGTCCGCATTCGTCGAGGCGCTTTTCGGTGCTGGCGATGGCATGCCGTTGTTGCGCTATCACGATGAGAAGAATGGTCAGCATCGTATGGCTGTTTTCACCGATGATAGGTTGATCGGTGCGCTCTATATAGCGCGCGAACCCGTCGCCGTTTCGCGCAGCTGGGCCAGCGAACAACTGTTACAAAATTTCGCCTTAGCGCAAAACCGCTTCCAGCTTCTGGCAGGGCGGCCCGGCAGGGATATGCCCGACAAAGGCGCCATCGTCTGTTCGTGTTTTTCCGTCGGGCGGAATGAGATTGCCAGCGCGGCACGCAGTGGCTGTCACAGCGTCGCGGCAATCGGAGAGGCTTTGAAAGCGGGCACCAATTGCGGCTCCTGCCGCGCCGAGATCAGGGGGATTGTTGATGCAAATCTTGTCCAGGCCGCAGAATAGTCCGAGTCCCGGAAGCATCGGGGAACTGGCCGTCCTGCCAGTGTTTTTCAACCTTCAGGGCAAGCGCTGTGTTGTCGTTGGTGGTACGGCTGCGGCTGCCTGGAAAGCCGAATTACTGGCCGCGGCAGGTGCCAATGTTCATGTCTACACCGGTGCAATGAGCGAAGAAATGTCGGCGCTTGTTGCGGCTGGAACCTGCATTCATCACCCGCGTGCTTGGTTGAAGACCGATTTGCGCGGCGCGGCAATAGCTGTTGCCGATGCGGCAACCGAGCAGGAAGCCCATCAGTTCCGTGACGCGGCGGTAAAATCGGGGGTGCCGTGCAATGTCATCGACCAGCCCGCATTCTGCCAGTTTCAATTCGGCTCCATCGTCAATCGCTCGCCCGTCGTGATTGGCATATCAACCGATGGCGCAGCACCGATTTTGGGGCAGGCGATCCGAAGGCGGATTGAAACGATCCTGCCCGTATCACTTGCCGCATGGGCGCAACTGGCAAAGCAGTTGCGCAGTCATATCGCCGATGTGCTCCAACCGGGTCGCCAGAGACGGCAGTTCTGGGAGCATTTCGTCAATCGCGCTTTTGATGCGGAGCCCGCACCTGACGAAGAGATCAGGCTTGCGGCAACGGCAGGGGAGATCGCCGACGACAGCAGCGGGCGAACCGGAACGTTGACTGTCATTCCTGTTGCAAGCGACGACCCCGAGCTTTTAACACTACGGGCCATGCGTCAGCTGCAAATGGCTGATGTCATCTTTCACGATAAAAATGTGTCGCCAGCGGTCTTGCAACTCGCACGGCGTGAGGCCAAACGGATCGCCTTGGACCATGAAACGTTTCATGACAACAATAGAGCCAAACAGCTCTGTTCGGCGGGCAAACATGTCGTGGTTCTCAGTCGGCTTTAAGCCGCATCCTGATCAAGCTCCGGATAATGGCGGAAAATGCCATCTTCGTTGAATGGAATACGCCGCGGTGATGCGAGATAACGGGCAATATTGGGTCGCTGCTGAACCCGATCATGCAAGGCCACGAGTAAGGGGTAATCACGACCAAGCGTTTGGGTTGCGCGCGGAAACGCATATCGCAGTCCCTCGATCACCTGAAACAGCGAAAGATCGACATAGCTCAGTTTGTCACCGACGCTGTGCTTTTGATCTCCGCTGGACAGGACACGTTCAAAATAGCCGAGATATTTCGGGATGCGATGGTCAATGAAGCTGGTGGCGCGTGCCTTTGCCGCTTCCTTTTGATCCTCATAGTAAAGCTCGGTTGCGATGGGGTGATGCGTATCGTGTACTTCGCAGACGAAATCGGTAATCGTTAGTTGCAGACCATTGGCGACATAGCGCAGTCCTTCATCTTCAGGTGCCAGCCCGAGTTTTGGCCCGAGATAAAAAAGAATATTGGCCACATGCGAGATAATCAGCTCCCCGTCCTTCAAAAACGGCGGCGCGAATGGCGTATGCAAACCACCAGAGCTTTTGAGCATTTTCATCATCGCTGCTGTGCCGCGCCCGCTACCGGACTCGCGGGTGATGTCGATATAATCAGCGCCAGCCTCTTCCAATGCCAGTCTGACATACTCGCCGCGTCCCTGTATTCCGTCCCAATAATAGAGTTCATATGGCATTTCCGGGTTCTCCATTTCTCTCTACCGAAGCTGCTTTGGTTTCCTCGATCAGCCAATCGATGAAGGCTTGTGTTGCTGGTCCGATTTTGCCGTCCTTGGGCGTCACCAGCCAATGGGCGGTTCTTGTAGAAGTAATTGTCTGGGGAAATGGTTGCACCAGACGCCCGGTCCGCAAGTGATCGTGGATCAGCAGCATGCGGCCTATGGCAATGCCCTGACCATCAAGTGCCGCCTGCAGGGTGATGTTGTAATCGGTCAATTGGATGGTGCGTGCCTGAGACAAATCCAGGCCCACCGCATCAGCCCACACCTGCCAGTCAACCGGCTTTTTTGCGAATAGCAGCGTGTGCCGCAACAAATCCTGCAGCACCGCAATTGCGGGACCAGTTTGAAGCAATGCAGGACTGACAACCGGGCTGAGCTGCTCAGCCATCAGCAAGCGTGAATTTACCCCGGTCCAGTTGCCGTCGCCATAACGGATGGCAATATCAACCTCGCCGCCCGCTACATCAGCCGTGCGTAAGGTGGGGTCGAGTTCAAGGTCGATATTGGGATGTCGGGACTGAAATTTATGCAGCCGCGACACCAGCCAGTTTGCGGCAAATGAAGGCAGCAAGCTGATCCGGATCACGTTGCGATTGCTCTTGCTGCGCAGATCAGATGTGGCCGTGGCGATAAGACGAAAGGCATCGGTCGTGCGGGCAAGATAATCAGTGCCTTCCGGGGTCAGGGCGATACTGCGCGCCTTGCGGACGAACAGCGGCAGGCCGAGAAACTCTTCCAGCTGGCGGATGTGATGGCTGACGGCGCTTTGCGTAATGAGCAGTTCCTCACCCGCCCTTCGAAAACTCATCAGCCGGGCGACAGCTTCAAAGGCCCGGAGTGCCTGCAATGGCGGCAAGGTTGTGGAAGAACGCATGGGGGTCTCGTGCTTTCGAGAACAAAATTGGGTTGGTCGTTACGATATCGAGATTTCAAGACATTAGCCAGATCGATCGGTAATCCCGGTGATTTGAATTGGACCCACCGGCGCGCACCGCAGATGATGCGTCTAAATTCAGCCGGAGATTATGATGTCAGTTACAATAGCAGAGAAACTAGCAAGCATTGGTCACGAATTGCCGGTCGCATCCACCCCAGTTGCAAATTATGTATCGGTTGTCCGTGCGGGCAATCTGCTCAGCATCTCGGGCCAGATCAGCCGGATTGATGATGAAAATGCCGTCCATGGTGTTGTCGGTGCGGCAGTTTCTCCAGAAGAAGGGCGCAGAGCAGCAGAAATCGCAGCGATCAACGTGCTGTCCCAGATCGCTGCGGCGACCGATGGTACGATTGCAGCCGCGCGCCGTATCGTCAGGCTCGGAGTTTTTATGGCTGCAACACCTGATTTTACACAGCATCCGCAAGTGGCCAATGGCGCGTCGGATTTGATGGTGGCCGTATTTGGCGATGCAGGCCGCCACAGCCGCGCGGCTGTCGGCGTCAGTTCCCTACCACGTGGTGTTACGGTTGAGATTGATGCACTTGTCGAGCTGGAGGGTTGATCGTAATGGAAGCACTCGACATTGAACAGCTGCGTTCGGAAACACCGGGTTGTGCCATCAGCACGCATTTCAACCATTCCGGCTCGTCGCTGCCATCGAACAGTACACTTGCGGCGGTAACAGAGCACTTGCAGCGTGAATCGCTCTATGGGCCGATGGAAGCCGCTGCCAACGCCGCAGGTCTGATCGACGAAGCGAGGGCGGACGCGGCTGGTCTCATCGGCGCAACGCCTCAGGAAATCGCCTTCTCCAGCAGCGGTTCGGCCGCATGGGGCCTGACCTTCGCCGCGTTACCGCCGCTGAAAGCAGGAGATCGCATTCTCGTCGGACGTCAGGAATGGGGCGGCAATCTTTCGACCATGCAGGCGGCCGCCAACAGAGCAGGTGCGCGGATGGAGATCATCCCGGCCAATGAAGATGGCAGTGTTGATGCTACGGCGCTTGCAGCCATGATCGATGAGCGCGTGCGGCTTGTCGCCTTGACGTGGCTTCCGGCCAATGGCGGGCTCATTAATGATGCAGCGGCAATTGGACGGGTGACCCGGGCTGCGGGCATCCCCTATTTCATCGATGCCGCGCAGACGCTCGGCCAGCTTCCGGTGGATGTGGCCACCATTGGCTGCGATATGCTCAAGGGCTCGGGTCGTAAATATCTGCGTGGCCCACGCGGTGCTGCCATTCTCTATGTGAGGAAGGATTTTCAGGATAGGCTGGAACCGGCCTATCTTGATGTGCTCTCCTCATCATGGGGCGAAGACGGGCCGAATGTGCGAATGGATGCCCAGCGTTTCGAGACGAGTGAAAAGCCGATTGCCCTGCTTCTCGGATTGGGCGCGGCATTGAAACAGGCGCGAAGCCTTGGCGTATCTGCGATCCGCGAGCGGATTGTCAGCCTTTCCGGGCAATTGCGCGATCAGCTCAGCGCCATTCCCGGCGTGACGGTTCAGGACCTTGGTACGGAAAAATCCGGCCTTGTGTCCTTCACTTTGGAAGGCATGGCACCACAGATTATTAGAAGCAAGCTTGCGGAAAAGCGGATTACAATTGCGGCAAATGGGATACCTTACACACCGCTTGATATGACCGCGCGTGGGCTAAACGAAATTGCGCGTGCGTCGGTCAGCTATCTGAATACAAGACAGGAAATAGACCGTCTTTGCGACAATGTTGCCGTGCTTGCACGGCAGGCCGCTTGACGGAACGAAGGACAGGTGAGGACAAAATGGATTTGGGAATCAGAGGCAAGCGGGCAATTGTCTGTGCGAGTTCAAAGGGCCTCGGGCGCGGTGTTGCGGAAAAACTGGCAGAAGCAGGCGTTGACCTGACACTCAATGCACGCACGGAAGCGGTACTGCGCCAGACGGCGCAAGAGATTGCCGAGACGTATGGCGTCAAGGTTCAGATTGTTGCTGCTGATGTGACAACGGAAGAGGGCCGCAAGGAACTTCTGGCTGCTGAACCGCAGCCCGATATTCTCGTCAACAATGCCGGTGGTCCGCCAGCTGGCCTCTGGTCAGACTGGCATGAGGAAGAATGGCTGAAGGCAGTCAATGCCAATATGCTGACGCCAATCTATCTGATGAACGCCATCCTTCCCGGCATGATCGAGCGCAAATGGGGGCGCGTGGTCAATATCACCTCCGGTTCGGTGAAAGCGCCCATTGCGCAGCTTGGCCTGTCGAATGCGGCGCGCAGCGGTCTGACCGGTTTTGTTGCCGGAACCGCGCGGCAGGTCGCCCGTCATGGCGTGATCATCAACAATCTGTTGCCCGGTTCGCACGAAACCGACCGGATCAAGGGGTTTCTGGAAAAGACATCGGAAACCAAGGGCATTTCCGTTGAACAGGCCCGCGCCGAAGCGCATGCCGCCAATCCCACGGGCCGCTTTGGCACGAAGGAAGAGTTTGGCGCGGCTGCAGCTTTCCTGTGCAGCCAATATTCCGGCTTTATCGTTGGCCAGAACCTGCTGCTCGACGGCGGTGCTTTCAATTCAACTCTGGGCTGATGGCGCCCTGAGCGATAGCGAATATGGGATGGGCGCCGTGTCCGGCCATCCCAAGCTGGAACAGGTTTTCCCGCCTATCCAAGTATTCGACGAAATGATGCGATTGCGGCGATCTGATTGATACATCGGTATTGTGGTTTGACATAAATTCGGAACACAGCTGAAATAGATATGAGGCGCAGATTGAGGGGGGATTCTATGCCGGTTTTGACCTTTTTGCGGGCTTTTGGCTGTTCCGGTCTGATCATGATGGCCGCTTCAGGCGCATCGGCCGAAAACCTCAAGGAGTTTCATGCGCGTGATGGCTCCTATAGTTACAAATATCCGGGAAATTTCAGAATAAGCACCATGTTCGCTGATGGAACCGGCGATCCTATGGGTGTGACAGCATCGACGCCGGAAAATGGCGACGTTCTGATTGAGATGTATTCCATGAATATACGCGCCGTCAAAGATGTTACCGAACAGACGATGGAGGCCTATGCCGCGCAATATGTGTCTGATCTGACCGACAGAAAGACCCGTTTTGTTTCCAAGAAACCAACGCAAATGTTTGGCCGCCTTGCCGTTGACATGACCTTTGACGAGGCAATGGTTTTTGGTACTTCGAAAACAATGAGGACAAGGCGCATCATTGCAACGATTGCCGGAGGTAAGGACTATTTTCTGATATGTCTCTATCGGAACGACCGCACCCAATTCGCGCCCGCTTGCGAAACTGCCGCAAAAACAGCCCGCTTGACAAAGGGCGGTTAAATAAAGCCAATCCTGGCTCCTGATCCGATTATCTCGCTCCAAATGTGAGACACGCTAAATGAGTTCTTCTCCCGTTCAGACCAGTCTTGCCCCGATATTTGTTCGGTTCATATTCGCATTTGTATTATGCGTCATCTTCGTTCAGGTGATCACTACGGTACTGAAGTTCGACATACCCAGCTCTATGAGTATCATCACTCTGGTGGTTGCGCTTGCCCCGGCTTTTGATCTGTTCACAAGAACAACAGGCCGGGTGATGACATCAGGCGAAAAATTGCGGTTTTCACTCGGCGCGGCAATCATCACTATTGTTATAAACGTCGCAACATTGCTGCTTATGAGTTACATCGCGACCGGTTCCCTCAATCTTGACACTGTGACCAGTGGGGTTGGGCTGGGGAGGATTGATGCTACTTTTGTGGCGATTATTCTGGCTGGTAGTCTCGTCCTTGCATTTATCATTACATATTTCACTGCGGGCTTTATGGGACGCGGCGCGCTGAAGCGTCTTGCCAAGGCGAAGGAATAGCCGCCCCGACGACTGAAAGCGGTTTCAAATGGACTTGAGCCCGATAGACTCGTAAAGTCAGGTGCAGAGCCATTCAAACGGGGAATAATGTTGGCCACCGACCGCGTTGCACGCAAACTCGTTGCTATTCTGGCAATCGATATGGTCAGCTATTCCAGTCATATGGAGACGGATGAGGCGGCCACAATTGCCCGGCTGCGCCTGCATCGCCAGCAATTGATTGATCCCGTTCTGCGCGAACACAATGGCCGTATCGTCAAGACGACAGGGGACGGACTGCTGGTTGAATTCGGCAGTGTCGTTGATGCAGTCGAGAGCGCTGTTCTCATTCAGCGCGGGGTGGCGGAGGCGGAGGTGAGTGTTGCAAAAGATCAGCGTATTCAATACCGGGCAGGCATCAACATAGGCGATATTGTCATTGATGGTGACGATATCTTTGGCGATGGCGTCAACATCGCCGCTCGAATGGAAGCTTTGGCCGAACCGGGCGGAATATCGATCACTGCCAATGTATTCGAGCAGGTTGCTGGCAAAGTGGCCTTTACCTTTGAAGACCTCGGCGAACGGCAGGTCAAGAACATCAAGAAGCGCATCCGCGTTTACCGGGTTGTGCTTGAGATCATGGCTGGTGTGAAGCGCGCCGCTTCCAGCGCACCGCCGGTGGAGGATGTCGCCAAACCGGCCATCGCGGTGCTGCCGTTTCAGGATATGAGCGCGGATAAGGATCAGGAATATTTCGCCGACGGAATTGCCGAAGACATTATCACCGGTCTGGCACGCAATCAGGCCTTCTTTGTCATCGCCCGTAATTCTTCGTTCACATACAGGGGCGGGGCCGTTGACATAAAGCAGGTCGCCGGGGAACTTGGTGTGCGATATGTGCTGGAGGGCAGCGTTCGGCGCAGTGGTTCTCGTGTACGCATCACCGCGCAGCTGATTGACGCTGCAACCGGCAATCATATCTGGGCCGAGCAATTCGACCGGCAGATGGACGATGTCTTTGCGGTTCAGGACGATATCACGGCAAGCATTGTGGGTGTTGTTACACCGGAACTCATTGGCGCAGAAATGAAGCGGGCGCGGCGTAAAGATCCGGCAAATCTGAATGCCTGGGACTATATGATGCGAGCCAACTGGCACGCCTGGCGCTGGACAAAGGAAGACAGCGCCGCTGCCAAGGATTTTGTGCTGAAGGCAATCGCCATTGATCCGAACCAGGCAAGGGCGCGGGTCGTCTACGCCATGTGCAAGATTGTCGATGTGCTTTATGCCTGGAGCCCCAACCCGCAGGCAGCCATGGCCGAAGCGCAGGACATGGCAAGGCTGGCCGTCGAACTGGATGACCGGGATGCCGAGGCCCATACAATACTTGGCTCAGTAGCGCTCTTCATGCGCCGTTTCGACGATGCACGCCGCTGTCTGGAAACAGCCATTGATCTCAATCCCAATCTGGCATTCGCGCGGATGTGGGGCGGCGGTTATTATGCGCTTGCCGGAGAAATTGAGAGCGCGCGGGAAACCCTGAAAATGGCGATTAGGCTGAGCCCGCGGGACCCGGCCAACTACTGGACTTTTGCGTTTTTCGGCATGGCAGAATTCGCCGACGGACATTATGACGCCGCGGCGGAGTGGGCGCGCAAAGCCCTTCACATGAATTATA
This sequence comes from Phyllobacterium sp. TAF24, assembly GCF_052113785.1. Taxonomy (NCBI): domain Bacteria; kingdom Pseudomonadati; phylum Pseudomonadota; class Alphaproteobacteria; order Hyphomicrobiales; family Phyllobacteriaceae; genus Phyllobacterium; species Phyllobacterium sp. TAF24. The sequence goes on from NZ_JBFRDN010000017.1 coordinate 45,069, forward strand.
ATTTCCCGACCGATCACCGGGTTCTTCTGGCGGCACTGGGAGAGATGGGAGATGCCAATGCGACCCGTGCTGCTTTGGATGGCCTGTTAAGCGTTGCTCCCGAAACCAGCATTACGACAACGCGCGTCGGTGTTCCCTGGAAAACGCCCGAACATCTTGAACGCTATCTCGATGCGTTGCGCAAAGCCGGATTGCCCGAGTAAACGGGCAATCCGTGTGCTGTCAGGACGTCATCGCTTCCTGCATTTCTGTCTGCGTTGGTGGTTTGCCTCCGGCTTCACGCGATACCGGGATGAGCCACGTCGTTATGCAGGTGAGCAATGCGACGATAAACACACCCCAAAAACTCCAGTGCAGAGCGGAGTGGAACACAAAGCGAATTGCAGGATCGGTCGACAGGCTCGAAAGGCCTGTCGGTTGATTGATTATCTGATGCAGCCGGTCAGCAAGATCACCACTGCCAAAGTGAGCGATGCCGATGTTCAATATGGCGCCGAGGGTGGTTGCCCCAAGCGTATTGCCGAGACTACGGGCAAAAATGATGGAAGCCGTAGCACTGCCGCGCATGGACCATTCGACGCTCTCCTGCACGAGCACAACACTGGTCACGCTGACCAGACCCATGCCGAACCCCATAAGGAATGCGCCGAAGCCCGCATAAACAGGGCTGCTTTCCGGTGTCAGAAAGAGAAGAAAGGACGCGCCGATCGGGAACATGAAGCTGCCCGCGCGTAAGGTCGGGCGGATTCCAAATGCACGGAAAAGGCGGATGGACAGCATGACTGCCAGAGGCCAACCAACAATCAGCATGGTCAGTGTGAACCCAGCAACGAGAGGTGAGCGACCGAGCACGCCTTGCACATAAATTGGCAGAATGGTCGTCAGACCGATCAGCGCCATGCCGGCCAGAAGCGTTGCGACATTGCTGGTTGCAATAAGCCTGCGGCTCCAAAGCGCAATCGAAATGATCGGCTCCGGTGCCCGGCGTTCCTGCATGAAGAAGAGGACGCCCGTGGCGATAAACAGGGCACCGAGGGATGCCAGTATCCACAGATCAGCCTCTGTTTCGGTCAGGATGATCAAAAGCGAGACAATGGAAACCGTAAACAGGATCGTGCCCAGATAGTCGATACTGGCTTTGCGCGGTTCGATTTTCTCATGCAGGAAGAGGGTAAAGCCAATAATGGTAAACAGGCCGATAGGCAGGTTGATCCAGAAAATCCATGCCCAGGAAACATGATCGACAATCAGACCGCCAGCGAGCGGGCCGGTTACGGCAGAGATGGCCCAGACACTGGCAAGCACGCCTTGGACCTTGGCCCGTTCCTCAAGTTTATAGAGATCGCCAACAATGGTCATTGTCACCGGCTGGATCGCTCCCGCACCTATGCCCTGTAGCAATCGGAACGCGATCAGTGACATCATTGACCAGGCAAAACCGGCCAGCGCCGAACCGATGAGGAAAATGACAATACCGCCGATCAGGATTGGCTTGCGGCCGAAAATATCCGACAGTTTGCCGTAGACGACAGTTGTCGTGGACTGTGCCAATAGGAACGCCGAGAAAACCCAGCTGTAATAGGTAAAGCCGCCAAGCTGTCCGACAATCCTTGGCATGGCTGTGGCAACGATCGTGGCTTCGATGGCGACCATGAAAGTTGCCAGCACGATCGAGGCAATAATCAACGGACGCTTTGAACGTTCAACTGATTGGGACATTTTATCTGTTCTGGCTTTCCACTCGCTGGGACAGTTGTCGACGGGTCGATGAAGACCATCGGGCGAGCAATATAGTCTGTGGGATCAAAGTGTGGTGGCGGCAAGGGGCTACTGATAATTGCGGCTTGCGCAACGCAGTTCAACTCCTCGAACGTGCAGATGTCAATTGTTTGATGGTTACATTGCAGCGACTAACTGCCATCCGCTGACATCACACGCAGTTCCATAAGCTATCTTATGCGATCTTTGTGTGTAGCCGCAAAGTTAAAGTGTCCTGTTTCTGCAAAGTAGAAACGTCGCTGTGTCACTTCTTGTTGAGTGCAACGAGATATGGGATGCGGATTTTGGGACTGATTTTGATGAGCGAACGCGAACTGCACCGTATCGAGGTTTTGTCAGAGGTTGTGGAGCGCCGCCGGACGATTGCGTCGGCGGCCATTGTGTTGTCGCTGAGCGTGCGTCAGGTGCAGCGGATCATGCGGACCTTCTGTCTTGAAGGCGCTCCGGCGCTGCGACATCGCAGCCGCGGCCGACGATCGAACAACCGGATCAAGGATGGTGTGCGAGACCTTGCGCTGCAGGTGGTTCGGGAACGCTATGCGGACTTTGGGCCGACGCTGGCGACCGAGAAGCTGGTCGAACAAGGATTTTCGGTATCACGCGAGACGTTGCGCAAATGGATGGCGGATGATGGTTTATGGCTGTCACGCAAACAGCGCCGGACGTTTCGCCAACCTCGACTGCGCCGGGAATGTTATGGCGAATTGATTCAGATCGACGGCAGCGATCATCGCTGGTTTGAGGATCGTGGTGACCGATGCACATTGCTCGTCTTTATCGATGATGCCACGGGCAAGTTGATGCAGCTTTTGTTTGTGCGTTCGGAAAGCGCTTTCACCTATTTCGAGGCTTTGGAGCTTTATCTGAAGACGCATGGACGTCCGGTCGCATTCTATTCCGATAAGCATTCGGTATTTCGTGTAGCGAAGAAGGAAGCCGTGAACGGCCAGGGGATGACCCAGTTCGGCCGGGCATTATCAGAGCTCAGCATCGAGATATTGTGCGCCAATTCGAGCCAGGCGAAAGGCCGTGTTGAGCGGGTCAACCGCACCTTGCAGGATCGCATGGTCAAGGAGATGCGACTGGCTGGTATCAGCGATATGGCCACCGGCAATGCTTTCCTGCCGGACTTTAAGGACGCGTTCAACGAAAGGTTCTCTGTTGCTCCAATCAGGCCGGACAATCTGCACCGGCCACTCAATGTTGTTCCCGATAGATTGCGCGATATCCTGTGCAAGCGCGAACAACATCCTGTGCAAGCGCGAACAACGCTATGTCGGAGAGCAACTGGCATTCTCCTATGAGCGCAAGCGCATCATGCTGAAGGAGAATGAACTCAGTCGGGGTCTCGTCGGTCAATATATCGACACCTACGCCTTTGCCGACGGACGTTTGGAGATGCGTTGGAAAGGCGTAACCCTACCCTACACAATGTTCGACAAGGATCAGCGTGTCACCCATGCGGCCGTGACCGAGAACAAGCGGCTGGGCGATGTATTGTCTTTGATCAAGGCTCAACAGGACCCGCTACCTGCTCCCAAGGTGAAGACCAACAGCGAGATTATCGATTATCAAAAACGCGCCCGCAAACCTTCGCGGCGCGACAGTTGGATTGAGAAACGAAGAGAAGGCAGACTACAGGAGCAAGCTGCCACGGCTCTATTCACTGTCACCGGTCCGGGCTGCGATGTTGAAGTCTCCGCCCTGCCCGGCGACGCAACTCGGCATCTCTCGGGATGACATTTCTACTTTGCACACAACGCGACATTTCTAAATTGCTGCCACATTGTGTCGCTTTGGGGCACATTCTATTTTCAACTGCAACAGATGCTAAACCCGCTTTGTTTTCAGGAGGATGCATACTCTCTCCGCAATGAAAGCGATGCGTCGCACTGGATATTCCTTTTGTTTGGCGATAACACAGCGACAGACAACCAAAGGCCGCGACATATAGGTGATGGCAATCATGATCAGATTCAGACCCATGCTTAAAACTGAGTTTGAAGCTTACTATCTGGGCTATTTTATCCCTGACTATGCGGCTGAGATTTCGTCGAATTATGATCTTTCAAGCGATGAGGCAATTGCTCAAGCCAAGCGCGAGATTGCAGAAGATTTGCCAAATGGTCCGGAAACAGAGGGCCAGACACTGGTCTGTATCCTTGATGTTCAAGATGGCGATGAACAGGTTGTTGGTTATCTCTGGTTTCGCGCGGACCCCGTATCAAGCTCGGCCTTCATCAATGATATTTATGTCTTTCCCCATTTTCAGAACAAAGGTTATGGCAAGGCTACCCTGAGCGCGCTTCAGGACGTATTGGACGAGATGGGTATTCAACACCTGCGTCTGCGCGTGGCCGCCGATAACGAACGGGCCAAACATGTTTACGAATCCACCGGATTTCGCCTGACCGGGTTCAATATGACCAAGCGTATTGGCAAAGGGTAACATCGGGCTTCGCGGCAATTATTTTGTATCAGGTACAATGAATCACGAGATTGTATATGGATATCGTATAATCTCAGGTTTATATCGGTGGTCGTTTCCCCACGGCTGACCGCCGTTTGCAAATCCGCGACATTCTCTTTCTGATATGTACGCGCTATTGAGAGCGACCCCGACCATGTCGGACCAAACTTGCCAGAGCCCGCAGGCTCTGCCGATTACGACCCAAGCGCCTGAAATCCAGAAGACAGGTCCGAACTTCCGCACCATCGCGCTTATTGTTGCCAGTGCCATGTTCATGGAACAGCTCGATGCAACGGTGCTGGCAACGGCATTGCCGACCATGGCCCGCGACTTCGGCGTTCAGCCACCAGCGATGAGTCTCGCCCTCACATCTTATCTGCTCAGCCTCGCGATCTTTATTCCGGCGAGTGGCAAGATCGCGGACCGGTTTGGATCGCGGACAGTTTTCAGCGTCGCCATACTGGTTTTTGTCTTTGGCTCAATCCTTTGCGCGCAGGCGCCGGATTTGCGCTTTCTCGTTCTTGCCCGAATTATTCAGGGGCTCGGCGGTGCGATGATGATGCCGGTTGGCCGTCTCGTACTTATGCGCAGCGTTGCGCGTAAGGATCTTGTCTCGGCCATGTCGTGGTTGCTCGTCCCTGCACTCGTCGGTCCAATTCTGGGACCACCCGTTGGCGGGCTGATCGTGACCTATTTCGACTGGCGCTGGATCTTTTATATCAATGTACCGATCGGATGCCTTGGTTTTATCCTCGTCACACGGTTCATCGAAAATGTGAAAGGCGAAGCCACCGGTCCTTTCGATTTCCTTGGTCTTATCCTTTCGGGCATTTCGCTCGGCTCTCTTCTGTTCGGCTTCGAAATGGCAAGCCGTCCGGGTGAAGGCAAAGTGGCCGCACTGCTGGTTGTGATTGGTGTCGTCTTTGGTGCCGGTTATCTGGCCCACGCCAAGCGCCATCCCTCCCCCATCCTCGACTTCTCGCTCATGCGTGTCAGCAGTTTCAGCACATCGGTTATCGCGGGTTCGCTGACGCGTATCACACAGGGCGCGCAGCCTTTCCTGCTGCCTCTCATGCTGCAATTGGGTTTTGGCTTATCCGCCGCGCGGGCGGGCGGTATCATCGTTGCCACGGCACTCGGCTCAATGATCATGAAGGCTGTTGCACCGAAAATTCTCAGGAATTTTGGTTTTCGCGCAAGCCTCATCGTCAATGGTCTGGTTGCAACATTTGGCTATGCGCTTTGCGCCGCGTTCCGTCCGGATTGGCCGCTCCCGCTGATCTTCGGCATTTTGATGTGCTGCGGATTTTTCATGTCATTTCAGTTCACAGCCTACAATACCGTCGCCTATGATGAGATCGGACGCGAACGCATGAGCTCGGCGACCAGTTTCTACACGACATTCCAGCAGCTCATGCTGTCGCTTGGCATCTGCGTTGGAGCATTGGCGCTATCCGGGTCGATGCTGGTCAGAAGCCACGCAACGCCCGAACTTGGTGATTTCTCCGCGGCTTTTCTCGTTGTGACAGCGATCTCATTGACGGCGACGATCTGGAATCTGCGCTTTTCGCGCTCAGCAGGATCAGACATTAGTGGCCATACGAAGGGCGTAGCCAAAGCTCCGGCGGAATGACGCCAGGTCACTCTCGTCTCACTTGAACTTGATTGGTGCCTCTCTGGCCCATCCGGTAGTGATAGAGCCCGACAGCCAGCGGACGTTTTGACGACACGATGGAGTTTCAACCACTATTCTCTACCCGATAAAGCGTTCCAGCACTGAGGTTGGCACGCAGGGCTATGTCGTGTCTCGCTCATTCATCTCATCGGCCGTCGGATAAACAAAGGAGCAAGAGCATGCACTTCAAGTATGGTTTGGATCGGATATCCGTGGCGATGCTATTCGCGGTTGGTGCCGCGATGGCAACACTGCCGGCGCAGGCGCAAACATCGGCTGATCAACGTGTGAGAGTGCGCGGAACGGTCARCAGTATCGATGCGACGACACTGACCGTGAAGACCAGAGAAGGTGCGACAACGAAGGTCGCGCTTAAATCAGGCTGGCAGGTGGCGGGCGTCGTCAAGGCATCGGTTGATGATATCAAGCCCGGCGACTTCGTCGGTATTGCATCGCTTCTCAAAGCCGATGGCGGCGATGGTGCGCTCGAAGTTCTGATCTTCCCGGCGGCCATGAAAGGCACAGGCGAAGGAAGCTATTCGTGGGATCTGAAACCGAACAGCTCGATGACAAACGCCACGGTGGCAGACGCGGTCAAATCGGTCGACGGTCGTACAGTAACGGTCAAATATCAGGGCAAGGATAAGAAAATCTCCATTGCCGATGGCACGCCAATCGTTACCTTCGCCCCCGCAACAACGGCGGATCTGACCCCCGGCGCCGTTGTGTTTGTACCCGGCGAAAAAGCGGCAGATGGCGCCATTTCCACAAGCCGTGTTGTAGTGGGCACCAAAGGCGTGGTTCCACCCATGTAATTTTCCGTTTGTTCATCTGACGGCGAAATCAACCCATCTGAAAATAGCAACACCCGATATGTCAGTATTATTGACATATCGGGTGTTTTGCGTTGCTATGGCTTAACAACAGCCGGGAGGAAGACATGGGCGATTGGGATGCTCTCTACGCTACGCGTACAAAAAACATGCGTGCGTCTGAGATACGTGAACTGCTGAAACTGCTTGATCAGCCCGATATCATATCCTTTGCCGGCGGTATTCCAGACCCTGCCCTCTTCCCCAAGGAAGCGATCAAGGAAGCCTACGACGCGATCATCAGCAAGAATGCGGACGTTGCTTTGCAGTACTCGGTGAGTGAAGGCTATCGCCCGCTGCGCGAATGGCTGGTCACGCATATGGCGTCAATCGGGGTGCCCTGCAGCATCGACAATATCGTCATCACGACAGGCTCACAGCAGGCTCTCGATTATCTTGGCAAACTATTCATATCGCCCGGCGATACGGTGCTGACGACATGGCCCACCTATCTCGGCGCGTTGCAGGCGTTTAACGCTTACGAACCCCGCTATGACCGTCTCAACCCAGAACTGGGGAACATGACGCCCGCTGCCTATCGCGACGGTGCCAAAGCTGCTGGCGGTGATGTCAGGCTCGCCTATCTCACAGCTGATTTCTGCAACCCGACTGGCGAAACGATCAGCCGCGATGGCCGCATCCGATTGATTGAACTGGCGCACGAACTCGACATACCGCTGATTGAAGATGCCGCCTATCAGGCATTGCGCTTTGATGGCGAACCTGTCCCCTCAATGCTAGCGCTCGACTGCGAGCGGGAAGGAAATATCGAGAATACGCGTGTCATCTATTCCGGCAGTTTCTCCAAGACACTCACACCCGGTTTGCGTGTGGGCTGGATATGCGCCGCAAAGCCGGTGGTTGCCAAATTGGTTCTGATCAAACAGGCGGCTGATCTTCATAGTCCGACCATCAATCAGATGGCGATCCATCATGTGGCTGAGCGGTCATTCGACAAACAGGTGGAGAAGGTTCGCGACAGTTACCGCAAGCGCCGGGATTATATGCTGGATGCCCTCGCCCGCTTCATGCCTGAAGGTGTGACATGGACAAAGCCTGAGGGCGGTATGTTTGTGTGGGTCACCTTGCCTGAGGGTTTGGACGGTGCAGCCCTCCTCGCACAGGCGTTGCAGAAAGTACGGGTGGCGTTTGTTCCCGGCTTTGCATTCTTTGCCGATGGCACGGGTAAGAACACCATCCGGCTCAATTTCTCCCTGCCCAATAAGGAAGCAATTGAAACGGGCATTTCCCGGCTTGGAAAACTGATTGCTGAAGAGGCCGCTCAGAGCCTTTCCGGCAGAACAACTATGCTGCGGGGAGCCTGATTGCAAAACAGGCCCCCTCGGGGGTGTCCTGCAGCTCAATCGTGCCGTCATGCCCCCTGACCAATGCCGCGGCAATACCAAGTCCGAGACCGGTGCCACCGCTTTCGCGCCGCGTGGTAAAGAAAGGTTCGAAGATACGGCCCTTGTTGCCGGGTGAAATCCCGCTGCCATCATCACTTGCCGTAAGGGTTACAATTTCAGGCCCAGCCACTGCATTAAGCGTGAAGCGCGTGGCGCCATGGCGCGCGGAATTATCGGCCAGATTGGAAAGGATGATTGCCGCGTTCTCGGCAGACATGCGAAAGCGGATGTCTGCGCCAGCACCAATCTGAACTGACATTCGCTTGTCCGGAACAAGCATTTCAACCACTTCGCCAAGAGACGTCGTTTCGCCGGTCGAATGCATGCTCTCGGCGCGGGCGAGTTCGATCAATCGGCGGACCAGCCGGTTCAACCTGTCCGTATCGGCAATGATATTGCTGTAAAACCGCGACCGTTTCTCCTGTTCCATCTCGTCTCCGGCATCACGAAGCAGTTCAGCTGCACCTTGGATTGCAGTCAGGGGCGATTTGAGTTCATGCGAAACATGGGTGGCAAAAGTTCGTATTGTGTCTGACCGGGCCTGTAGCTTGTGGGCCATATCAAGAAACGCATTTGAAAGCTCGGCCATTTCACGCGTCCCATGATGATGCAGCGGGCCAACGGCACTCCTGTCACCGGCGGAAATTCGYGCTGTCCGGTCGATCAACTCGTAGATCGGCCGGCTGATAGTGCGGATAAAGACAAAGGCGATGATCAGCGTGACACCGAATATGGTAAGAGCGGCCAGTATCACCTTGCCGCGTTCGCTGTAGAGGTGTTTGACAATGTTATTGGGAGTTCTGGACGCGTAGACAACGCCCGCAACGCGATCCCCAACAATGACGGGGATCGCTGCAAAGACGCGCACGCGTGTACCCCGGCTGACCGAGTAGATTGGCGGAACCGGCGAATCCAGAACGCGCGTGCGCAATGCACTGGCATAGGTGCCGGACAGTGCCGCACGAACCTCCTCGATATCCGCGAGCGACTTGCCGGTTTCGCCGCTTCCGGCAATGACGACCCCGGAAGGATCAAGCAGCCGGAAACCGGCAAGTGTGATTGTCTGGGTATCGGTCAGAATTCCGGTAAGGCGCGCGCCGATTGCAACGAAGGCGGGATCAACTGTAGCTGGAACAGAGTCCGGTCGGCGCGGCAGAACAGGGTCAATAGCAAGGTCGAGGCGTGGCTCGATGGGGTGGTAGCGTTCGTCGCCGCTGCTTCCAGCCGCAGGAACAGGCATTGCGCCAAGCTTTTCACGGGGAATATCAGCGTCGCGTACTTCACGCGCATAGATTGCAGCGATAGCGGCTCCCTGCGCGATAAGCTCAGCCTCCGTTTGCCGGATGAGCTGGTTTTCATAGAGGCGAAAGAAAAACAGGCCGACAAAGGGCAGAACCATGACCGTCATCAGAATGACGAGTACCACCAGTCCAAGTCGTGGTCGCCACTTCTCGCTCATAGGCCGCACCGGCCAAGCCGGAAGCCAACCCCGTGAACCGTTTCAATGGCGTCTGTGCAACCCACAGCGGCAAATTTGGCACGAATGTTGCGGATATGGCTGTCTACCGTTCGATCGGACACATAAATATTGACCGCATGACTGGCACCCATGATCTGGTCGCGGCTTAAAACATGCGCCGGTTTATTCAGCAAACTTTTGATCATGGCGAATTCGATCGAGGTCAAATCGAGGTCATGCCCGGAAAAGTTTACGGAATGCCGAGCGGGATCAAGTGTCAGAAGACCATGGATCAAAGGTTTTGGGTCCGGGCCGATTTCGGCCGCAGCTGGACGCGCTCGCCGCAGGATGACATTGACCCGCGCAACCAGTTCACGCGGGCTGAATGGCTTTGTCACATAGTCATCGCCGCCCATCTCCAGCCCGAGAATGCGATCAATCTCTTCATCACGGGCCGAGAGAAACAGGATTGGGACATTCGACGTCTTACGTAGTTCACGGCAGACGTCGAGCCCGTCCATCTCTGGCATGCCAATATCCAGCACCAGAAGATCAGGTGCCTTTTGCTGGGCCATGCGCAGCGCGGCAATACCGTCCGCCGCGACGTCCGTTGTCATACCGGCTTTTTCCAACGCAAAGCAGATCACTTCGCGAATATGCGGGTCGTCATCTGCCACAAGAATGCGTTGAGCCATAGGTTCGTCTTTCAGTGTTCACCCGGCACGAAATCCGGTCGTGAGGGTGACGTGGGATTGGCCTCTAGATAGCGGGAAAGACGCCATCCGCGAAAGGTCCAGGCACGCCAGTTCTCGAAATACCGGCGTTGTTGTCTGACGAGCCCCTGCCGTTCCTCTTCCAGTACACGGGCCGTTTGCACGTCTGCAGGAGGCATTGCCGCGATCATGCTATCCATAGCCGGAATAGCATCAGGACCGAGCAATGTAAGGTAGTTGATATCGACATTGAACTCTCCTCCATTCATCGCACGGCTGTGTTTTACGTTATATTCGGCAATTAAAGCCGCGAAATTGATAAAGCAGCAGACATAAAGTGTTGCAGAAAGCGTCAGAAGATTGGCGGCAAACAGCCATTCATTCGATTTTCCAAGTGCAATACGAACCATGATCAACACAAGCCCGGCGGCCACCAGAAGCATCCAGATGAATGCGGCCATACGCCAATAGGTCAGCGAGTAGATGGTGACATAAAGATCAAGACGCAGGATGGATGAGATGACAAGCACGACATTCTGGGCTGTCCACAGATAGACCAGAGCACGGATGCTGCGGTCCGCCGATGTCGCACTGCCCGGCCGCATCGCCACAAGGACAAATCCGGCAGCGAGCAATGCCGTTGCAATCAGCGGATAAGCACCGCTATGGGCATAGCTGGCATAGGTCACACCATCGGGCAAAGCAGCGCCGCCCCAAAGATAGGTGGCATCGAGCGCTGTCTGGATTGCAAACAATGCGTTGAAGAGCAGGAGCGCGCGCAGAATTGCTCCCTTGCCAAAGACAATGTCTTCGATGTTGGTGCCATCCATCTTCATCGATGGTACGGACGCCAAGGGATTGACCAGCGGTTTGCGGGTATTCCGGGTGCGCCGGATCTGTAGGCGTGGCCGCAGGAATGCCCAGATTCCGGCAATGAATAGCAGCCAGAACAGGCTACGCCATATGCCGATGAGGTCAAAGATTGCCCAGAAATCAATGAGGGATAGCCAATGCTCGATCACCGGATTGGCAACACCGAACAAAGTGATGAAAACCCCCGCCAGAATGAGTGGCATCAACCATACGGCAATACTGGCAAAGCGGATTGCACGCTTGCCAACACGTCTGATGACGGTTCGCCAGCGAATGAAATCCCTGATGAACCTGATAGGTGCAACAAGCAGAAATATTGCCATCTGCCGGGCGATAGCAGCCACGCCTGTACGCAAACGTTTTGCCGTGGCCAGTGCAAAAAGACCAAGCGAGATAATGGCGATGGAAACAGAGAGCCCGGTGACGTCTTCAACGAGCGGAGCAAGCCCGGCGATCAGGAGCGTAAATCTGATTGCCTGCACCCAGCCTTTTGCTGGGGCAGGGTTGGCTACAACGATTGCAATTGCCAGCAGCACGGCCAGAATCAGCAGCGACACTCCGACATATTGGTCAAAAAGCAGAAAATCAGCAGCGGCGGTCAGGAAAAGAGCAAGTCCTATTCGCGTTGGAAAGCTCGGTTGGAGTGTTTTGGACGTGATCATGTTTTGTGACCCTTGGCGTCGCTGCGGTTAACAGGCGGATTGGATGAAGCTCTGAACGGGAGGATTGTGGCGCCAGGGAGTGGCGTTGGCGGATCAACAAGCCACCAGCCATCGGCAAGAAGCCGTGAAGGCAAAGAGTGTTTGATGTGATGAGTGGGTTCTGAGGGCGTTTGCATGCGGGCTTTGTGCTTGCAAACCAAGGGCGGCTTGTGTTGCGCTGGAGGAGAATTTCAGCAGTTTCGTGCAGAAATTGTGCAGGCGTGTTGAAGTGATGGGGCCAACAATCAGCTTGTGTCGAACAAGTTGAAGAAATCCCCTGTCAAGATGTGGCAACAGACAGTGTGTTTGCAGCCATCAGTAGCAACTTATTAACCTTCATTTTCTATTCGATAAGGCAAGTTTACGAGCAACATCCAATCGCTTCGCTTGCAGGTATCATGCGTATTCCAAGAACAAATTTCTCAATGAAGTCAGATGATTACGTAGACGAGTATGGCGATGTGAACGAATCGCCTGCGTCTATACCGGCACCGATGGCCGCTAAACCTTACGTGCCGGAACCAGCACCGGCACCGGTTCAACGCCAAGCTGCTCCCAGCGCACGCGCTGCGGCGCCGTCACCTTACGAGCCGGTATCCACAAGACGCTCCGTTGAAGCGCCTGCCGTGGCCACGCCAAGTGCAGTAACGCGCGCGCCAGTGCGGGCGGCCGTTACCCTTGAACCCGATACGGACCCGTCTGCACCTATTTCCAAGCGCATGTTCTCGCTTTCTGCCAATGTACGGTTCACGCGCACACCGGATGCTGTTTTGAACAAGCATCGCAGCGGAACGGAAAACGCAGCGCCTGTACCTGCCGTCAAACCAGACAAATCCGTTGCCGTGTCAAAAACGCCAATGGAGCCAGCGCGTGCCTCTGTGAATATCTCGCCCGAAAAGAAGATCGCCACCACAAATGTCGCTCACGAAAAGGCCCCTGCCCCAATTGAGGCTAGCCTGCTTCGCGGCCCGGCATTTCCTGCAAGCTACGCCACGCCCGTGGTGACCCATGCCCCGGTTGTTCGCGAGAGCCGGCCCAGCCTGCAGGTGGCTGGCGCGCAGTCTGTGCCGCACAAATCCGGACCACTTGACTATCTTTCGGATTTTGCATTCTGGGAATCGATGGAATTTTCCGGCGGTGTTGCCCCGATCCCCGCTGCGTCTGCATCGCAGGCCGTGCGCAAAATTGCGCCAGATGCGATCACAGCCCTGTTCCGCGTGGTTGAACTGCGGCAGCCGCATCAACAGGTCGCTGCAACGGCAGTGCCTGCAACGCCCATGCCATTGCCTGTCGCCCCCATTGTTCCGGTCGCGCCGAAGGTTGTTGCGCCTGCTGTGCCCTTGCATCAGCCAGAACCCGTCGTTGAAAAAGCGGTGATTGTAAAACCGATCATCGTAGCACCGGAACCCGTGGTTGCGGCTGTTGTGGAAACTGCACCAGCGCAGGGTGCAGTAGCGGTCGAAGAGAAGCCGTCACGCCTTCAGGTAACGGTTCGTCAGGAGCAGCCCGTTATCGTTCCCGCACGTCTCTCACCACTACCGGTCCAGTCCTATGGCGAAACCTATGAGCGCCCGCCGCTATCCCTGTTGCAGGAACCGGCGGAGCGTACGGAAGTGGTCATTACGCAGGAAGCGCTGGAACAGAATGCCGGACTTCTGGAGAGTGTACTGGAGGATTTCGGCATACGCGGCGAGATTATTCATGTGCGCCCCGGCCCCGTGGTCACACTTTATGAATTCGAGCCCGCACCCGGCATCAAGTCTTCACGTGTCATTGGTCTTGCTGATGATATCGCCCGTTCCATGTCCGCCTTATCGGCTCGTGTTGCGGTCGTGCCGGGACGCAATGTCATTGGTATCGAGTTGCCGAACGCGATCCGCGAGACGGTATATTTCCGCGAGATGATCGCATCAGCAGATTTCACGAGTACCAAACTCAAGCTGGCGCTTTGCCTTGGTAAGACCATTGGCGGTGAACCTGTCATTGCCGAGCTTGCAAAAATGCCTCACCTGCTGGTGGCCGGTACAACCGGTTCGGGCAAGTCTGTCGCTATCAACACGATGATCCTCTCGCTGCTCTACCGGCTGACACCGGAAGAATGCCGCTTGATCATGGTCGATCCGAAAATGTTGGAACTGTCGATTTATGACGGTATTCCGCACCTGCTGACCCCTGTCGTAACAGACCCCAAAAAGGCGGTTATGGCGTTGAAATGGGCAGTTCGGGAGATGGAAGACCGCTACCGGAAGATGTCAAAACTTGGAGTGCGCAACATTGACGGCTTTAACGCCCGTGCTGCACAGGCCAAGGAAAAGGGCGAGACAGTGATGTGTACTGTTCAAACAGGTTTTGACAAGGGAACTGGCGAGGCCATTCATGAGCAGGAAGCCCTCGATCTGACACCGATGCCTTATATCGTGGTCATTGTCGACGAAATGGCCGATTTGATGATGGTGGCGGGCAAGGACATTGAAGGCGCCATTCAGCGCTTGGCCCAGATGGCACGCGCTGCCGGTATCCATCTGATCATGGCAACACAGCGCCCGTCGGTTGATGTTATCACCGGTACAATCAAGGCGAACTTCCCGACCCGCATCTCGTTTCAGGTGACATCGAAGATCGACAGCCGCACTATTCTCGGTGAACAGGGCGCGGAACAATTGCTTGGTCAGGGCGATATGTTGCACATGGCCGGTGGCGGGCGGATTTCCCGCGTACACGGACCGTTTGTGTCTGATGAGGAAGTTGAACGTGTCGTGGCGCACCTGAAGGCACAGGGTCGCCCTGATTATCTCGACACGGTCACAGCCGATGAGAGTGAAGAGGAAGAACCTGAAGCGGAGACCGGCGGAGCCGTCTTCGATAAGGGCTCTGTTGCGGCTGAAGATGGCAATGAACTCTATGACCAGGCGGTCAAAGTGGTTATGCGCGACAAGAAATGCTCCACCTCCTATATCCAGCGCCGCTTGCAGATCGGCTATAACAGAGCTGCATCACTGGTGGAACGTATGGAAAAGGAAGGGCTGGTCGGACCGTCCAACCATGTGGGCAAGCGGGAAATTCTCTCGCATAACAGGGACAATGCGCCATTCGCCAATGGCGACATGCCGGACTAGTTCTTAAAGTAAAAGACGCGGGTGCTCTTGCGTCTCCACCGCCGCTATGTCATGACGCGCGTCCTTGATTTGGGCGCGCGGTGTCCATTCGACGGGCCTTGTCCCGATTTCTGACATTCATGGCATAAAGGAGCGCGGCAATGGCTCAGGCGCTGGGTTTCGACTTTGGCACGACCAACACGGTTCTGGCATTGGCGGATGGAACAACGACACGCTCATTGTCATTCACCAATGCGACCGGCACGGCCGACAGCATGCGCACGGCGCTGTCTTTCATGAAAGACCCTGTTGCCGGTGCAGCGGCATTGAAGGTTGAAGCGGGACATGCCGCAATCCGCCAGTTCATTGATAATCCCGGCGAAAGCCGCTTTTTGCAGTCCATCAAGACATTTGCCGCAAGTGCGCTCTTTCAAGGCACTTTGATTTTTGCCAAGCGCCACACATTTGAAGATCTGATGGAAATTTTCGTGCGGCGGTTAAAGACCTATGCAGGCGATGAATGGCCAGGGGATGTCAAACGTATTGTCACCGGCAGGCCAGTGCATTTTGCCGGTGCCAATCCCGATCCTGCGCTGGCAACCGCGCGCTATAACGAGGCGCTGACCCGTTTCGGCTTTCCTGAAATCCACTATGTCTACGAACCAGTGGCCGCAGCGTTCTATTTCGCCCAAAATCTCAAGGCTGATGCGACCGTTCTCGTGGCGGATTTCGGCGGCGGGACGACCGACTATTCGCTCATCCGCTTCGAGAAGAAGGCCGGTAAACTCAGTGCAACACCAATCGGTCATTCCGGTGTCGGCATTGCAGGGGATCATTTCGACTCCCGGATGATCGACAGCATCGTTGCACCGCAAATCGGCAAGGGAAGCTATTTCAAGAGTTTCGACAAGACACTCGAAGTGCCCTCCTCCTACTATGCCAATTTCAGCCGCTGGAACCAGCTTTCCATTTTCAAGACAACACGGGAGTTTTCTGAGCTGAAGAAGCTGGTTCGCTCCAGCCTTGAGCCGGAGAAGCTCGAGGTTTTCGTTGATCTCGTCGATCATGACGAAGGCTATCCGCTCTATCAGGCCGTTTCGGCAACCAAGATGGCGCTGTCCACAGCTGATGAGGCAGAGTTCAACTTTGAACCATTGGGACGTGGTGGCCGAAAGATGATCAAGCGCAGCGACTTTGAAGAGTGGATTGCGGCCGATCTGACGCGCATTGAAGGCGCGCTTGACGATGTTCTTGAGAAGACCCACACGGCGGTGGGCGATATCGACAAGGTCTTCCTGACAGGCGGCACATCCTTCGTCCCGGCGGTTCGGCGCATATTCACCGAACGCTTTCCACAGGACAAAATCGAGAGCGGCGGCGAGCTGCTTTCAATCGCGCATGGGTTGGCGCTCATTGGGGAGCGCGACGACATTCCGCAATGGACCGCCTGATCTGGTCGGGCCACAGCCTTTTAGGGCTGGATATCAGATATCAAACTTCTTCCAGAGGGACGACTTTTGGTCGACATTAGTGGAACACTCAACGTTGTTGCAAAAAGTCAGAGGGTTTTTGTCATCAACCCGCTGGTTGATTCCTGCCTGCGTCGTGGAGGCGGTTACCATCATGGTATCCGGCCAGTTGGACTCATATCCTACCGCTGTCGTGGCAACCAACGCTGCACAGAGCGCCAAGCTTAGCAGATAGATCCGCCCAAGATTCTGTGGTCCTTCAGTCCGTTCTTTTACATAGTCCGGTTCACGATCGACATTGCTTCTATGCATGATGAATCTCCGGATAGTTTTAAAACGTTGAATGCAGGTCATTCGATTTGAAAGGCCGCCAGAAATACGGACGCAATAGAGGCAAGTTTTTGACCTATGCGAACACATCAAAATCAACTCTTATTGATTGGAATAATGGAGTAAATTTTAACGGTTTTCCGGCCGCCTAATTGGGAACCCGGATGAAAATTGTCGCGCTTGTTCTTGGGTCAGGCCGGGAGATTGTGCGCTTTGCGCGCCATGAGGCATTCCGGATCGCCGGGCATGCAGGAACGGCACACGTCAGGGCGTACATCGTAAATTCCGCAAGCTGTGGTCTTGCCGACCTCGCCCGTTAATGCGGAGCAGCGAACACCGACGCAGCGCATGCCGCTCTCGTCGCTAGCGACATATTTGGCAGGAATAAGCGCAAGCTGCTCATCGTCCTCGATGGAGAATCTCGGCCACTGCGATGAATAGCAGCAACAGGCGCCGCAGGTCTGGCAATCATAAATCTCGCCTGCATCCATGCGTTTTATTTGCCCTTGCGTTTGCGTGCAGGCGTCTTGGACGTTGCATTGAACAGATCACTATCGCCTGCCTCGGCATCTGAACCTGCCGCGTCCTGTTCAATCTTCTCGGGCTTGGGTGCCTTTACCGGTGCCGGACGCTCGCTTGTCGCAGAGTCCTTGGCAGTAAACTTGATAGCCATGGTTCAATCCTCTCATGTTCGCCCTGATGAGCGATAGGGATTGCCGATGCAGGCCGCCAGCGCAGGAAGGGAGCTGTTGTTTAACCCGTATGGACCACGGATACTAGGCTTGAAGCCGATTTATCTGGGGAAGCGGCATAAGACCATCGGCGAATATCTACGATACGGCCATTAGCTTTTTCGCCTTTGCGGCAGGCACCTGAGCCAGAATGTCCTTCTTGCGAAACGAGTCGACGATGGCTGTCAGCGTCATTGTTCCAGCTGCGACCAGATCAAAAGATTTATTAAGCCGCATCCATTCGGACAGCAGTCCACTCATCGCACTTTGCAGTGAACGCGCCGCAATTTCGGGCCGCCATTCGCTTGAAAGCATCCCGCGTTTCTTGGCAAGCGTTGTCAAACGCAAGAGCATCTGATGCACCTCTTCGTTGAGCGTGCGAAGCCGTTCCAGAACCTGCGCCATCTCGCCCACATATTCACAGCGTTGGGTGATAATGGTGAAAACACGCTGCTTGCGCGGATCTCCCGCAAAATTCTCAAGGCAGAAAATACCGGCATCCAGAGCAATATCGAGAGGGTTGCCGACCTCGCAATGAAATGCCTTGGTCAGCAGGTCATCCTGCGGGAGCCGTACCCGCTCGACCACTTCCTGATAGAGTTCGATCTTGTCCTTGAAGTGGAAATAAATAGCGCCACGCGTGACACCCGCATGCGCGGCAATCTGATTGAGTGTCGATTGATTGACACCATGATCCAAAAAGACCGCCTCCGCAGAATCCAGAATGGATTCACGCGTTTCTCCGGCCTCGGCTTTGGTCCTGCGCATAACGCCTCCTTCGCTCGGGTGATCCCTCCTGGGGAAGCCGGAACATCGTCCGTCAGTTATGATCCCGCGGCCTTGTCGTACCGCCGGTTCGATAACCCAAACGTGATCGCGTCCGGTCTGTTTTCGGACACAATATCACGCTTTCTTATATTTACAATCACGGATGTATGTTTGTACATGCACCCAGATATTCCTCGGACAAGCGAATCCTCCCAATGACTTTGCTCGGCACCCGTTTCCTTCCCCTTTTTCTTGTTACAAGCATGACACTGGCATTCAGTTTGCCGGCTAATGCTCAGCAGGCTGGTGGCAAGGCCCCTCCCCCGCCGCAGGTAACGGCAGTTGCCGTTCATCCGGAGGAAGTGGACCTTTCCTACCAATATGCTGCGCGCATCACAGCCTATCGCGATGTGCAGGTGCGCGCCCGTGTCGGCGGCATACTTATGAAGCGCAATTTCGTGGAAGGCTCGGAAGTCAAGGCAGGGGAGCTGCTTTTCGAGATCGATCCTGCTCCTTACGAAGCAGAACTCGCCCGTGTGCAGGCTCAGTTGCAACAGGCGCAGGCACAATATGCACAATCCGTTCGTGATGCGGATCGTGCCCAGACGCTGGTGGATCAGAAAGTCCAGAGTACAGCAGCACGCGATACGGCAATGTCTACTCGAGATCTCAATGCTGCTGCGGTTGCGGCGGCTAAAGCGCAGGTGAGAACAGCTGAACTCAACCTGCAATACACGAAGGTCACCGCGCCCATCAATGGCGTGACGAGCCGCGAGCAGGTTTCGGAAGGCAGTCTTATTGGCACGGATGCCTCTTCAAGCTTGCTGACCTCAATTACCCAGACCGATCCTGTCTATATCAACTTCTCCTTCACGGATACGGAAGCCGCCGAAATCCGCCGTCTGCTTGACGAACGCAAGGCCAAGGGGCTGGAAGCCAACAAGCTTTCGGTCAAACTCTCCTTTGGCGATGGAACTGTCTATAACCATTTCGGTACAATCGACTTTACCTCCAGCAGCCTTGATCTGGAAACGGGTACGCTGGGCGTGCGCGCCATTATCGACAATCCGGATCGGCGCCTCCTGCCCGGGCAGTTTGTCCGCGCGACTGTCACTGGTGTGACTGTCAATGACACCATTGTCATCCCTGAAGCTGCGCTGATGCAGGGGCCTAAAGGTCAGTTTGTCTATGTGGTGAACAAYGAGGGCAAGGCGGAAGTTCGCCCCCTCAACCTTGGTCAGCAAGTCGCCAAAGGCTGGATTGTCTTATCCGGTCTTAATGCCGGTGATCGTGTGGTCACAGAAGGCGTCATCAAGGTCAGGCCGGGACAGGCTGTTGCGGCGACCGATACTGTCAAACAGGCGCTGGTGACCCAATGAACCGTTTCTTCATTGATCGGCCGGTCTTCGCGGCCGTCATTTCGATTATCATCGTTCTGGCGGGTATTGTCGCGATCCGGGTCCTTCCGATCGCTCAATATCCCGAGTTGACGCCGCCGCAGGTGGTTGTCAGCGCCAACTATCCGGGCGCCAGTGCCGAAACAATCGCGCAGACCGTTGCATCGCCGCTTGAACAGCAGATCAACGGTGTTGAAAACATGCTGTATATGCAGTCAACCAACTCGGCCAGTGGCCAGATGCAGCTGACGGTGACATTCGCGCTCGGCACCAATGCTGATCAGGCGACAATCAACGTCAACAATCGCGTGCAGCGCGCCACATCGACCCTGCCGCAAGATGTGACCCGACAGGGCGTGACCGTTGCCAAGCGCTCCACGTCGATTCTTGGCCTCGTGGCTATGTATTCCGAGGGCGGTCAGTTCGACCGCACCTATATCGGCAACTATGCCCTGCTTAACGTGGTTGATGATCTGAAACGTATTCCGGGCGTTGGTGATGCGCAGGTTCTCGGCAATCCAAATTACTCTATGCGTATCTGGCTGCGCCCGGACAAGCTGGCACAATATAATTTGACCCCGACGGATGTGGCCACGGCCGTTCGTGAGCAGAATTCCCAGTTTGCCGCCGGCAAATTCGGTGACCAGCCCGATCCACAGTCGAATGCGTTCACCTATTCCGCTACAACGATGGGCCGCCTGCCTGATGCCAAGGCTTTCGAGAACATTATCCTGCGATCCTCTCCCATTGCAGCGACCTTGCGGCTGGGTGACGTTGCCCGGGTAGAGCTGGGCGCGCAAAGCTATGCGGTGGACAGCAAGCTCAACGGCACGCCTGCCATACCAATCGCGGTCTACCTGCAGCCGGGCGCCAATGCGCTCAACACGATGGACGCGGTGCGCTCCCGTATGGATGAGCTGAAAGCCGCCTTCCCCACGGGCATGGATTATTCGATCCCCTATAACACGACCAAATTCATTCAGGCCTCCATCGATGAGGTTGTCACGACATTCATCGAGGCGATTATCCTCGTTGTTCTCGTCGTCTTCATCTTCCTGCAAAACTGGCGAGCAACACTTATCCCCGTTATTGCCGTGCCGATCTCTATCATCGGCACATTTGCAGGCATGTATGTCCTGGGCTTTTCGATCAACCTCCTGACGCTCTTCGGTCTCGTGCTGGCGATCGGTATCGTGGTCGATGACGCGATTGTGGTTCTGGAGAACGTCGAACGTATCATGTCGACGGAAAAACTGCCGCCGCGCGAGGCAGCGATCAAGGCGATGAGCGAAGTGACCGGTCCTGTGGTCGCCATCGTGCTGGTTCTTTGCGCCGTGTTCGTACCTGTCTCCTTCATGGGCGGACTAGCGGGCGCAATGTACAAGCAGTTTGCTGTCACGATTGCCATGTCGGTGACAATCTCCGGCATTGTCGCGCTGTCGCTGACACCCGCACTCTGCGGCCTGATCCTGAAGCCCGGCCATCACGAACCGGCCCTCCCCTTCCGCATCTTTAACCGGGCTTTTGAACGCATAGCATCAGGCTATACTTCTGGCGTGCGGTTTCTGATCAAGCGGGTCGCCATTGGCCTGACACTGTTTGCCTTCCTGATCGGCGGCACAGCCTACATGTTTTACAAAATACCGGGTTCGCTGGTGCCTGATGAAGATCAGGGTGTGCTCTTGAGCGTTGCGGTGCTTCCGCCCGCGGCTTCGCTGACGCGAACCAAAGCTGCGATGGAACAATCATCGCAGAATTTGGCCAAGCATCCTGCCGCCGAGAACGTCTTTGCCATTGCTGGCTTTGATCTTCTCTCCGGTGGCCAGAAGTCCAATGCTGGTACAACCTTCCTTACCCTCAAGGACTGGAGCCAGCGCAAGACACCGGAACTCGATTCCCGCAATATGGCCGGTCCCATCATGGGCATGAATGCCGGGATCAAGGACGCCATGATCCTTGCGTTCAATCCACCACCTATTCAGGGCCTAAGCACGACAGGCGGCTTTGAATTATACGTGCAGAACCGCGCGGGCAGTGATGTGGCCAAGCTGACAGATGCCACTAACAAAATCGTGGAAGCAGCGTCCAAGCGGCCTGAGCTTACCAGTGTGAGAACAACATTCGACGCGAATGTGCCGCAGTATCAGCTGGACCTCGATCGCGACAAGGCCAAGGCTCTCAATGTTCCCATCAATTCTGTCTTCGATGCGATGCAGGCGTCTTTCGGCAGCCTTTATGTGAATGACTTCACACTCTATGGCCGCAACTATCAGGTCAATCTGCAGTCGGAAGCGGATTTCCGCCGCACGCCCGATGATCTCCGGCAGGTGTTTGTGCGTGCCGATTCCGGTAGCATGATTCCGCTCAGTGCCCTCGTAACGGTGAAGCGCATAGTTGGCCCGGATCAGCTTGAGCGGTTCAATGCCTTCAGTGCCGCCAAGGTGACGGGTAATCCGGCTCCGGGCTATACTTCAGGCGATGCGATCAAGGCTATGCAGCAAGTCGCCAAGGAAACGCTGCCTGAGGGCTTCCAGATCGCGTGGACCGGGTCATCCTTCCAGGAATTGGCGACAAGCGGCACCGGTTCACAGGCGATGATTTTTGGTATCATCATGGTGTTCCTGATCCTTGCTGCACAGTACGAAAAGTGGAGCTTGCCGCTCGCGGTCATTATGGCGGTGCCTTTTGCGCTCTTCGGTGCTCTTGCTGCAACGATGCTGCGCGGGCTGACCAATGACGTGTACTTCCAGATCGGTATGGTGACGCTGATAGGCCTTGCGGCGAAGAACGCGATTTTGATCGTCGAGTTCGCGGTGCTGAAACGTCAGGAAGGCTATTCGGCTGCGGAGGCTGCCATTGAGGCGGCGCGGCTGCGTTTCCGGCCGATTGTGATGACTTCGCTTGCGTTCATCCTTGGTGTTGTACCTCTTGCAATCAGCTCCGGCGCAGGTTCGGCAAGCCGTCACGCCATCGGCACTGGTGTTATCGGTGGTATGCTTGCTGCAACATTTATTGCAACTTTCTTCATTCCAATGTTCTACCGGCTTATTGCCTGGAAAGACCCGGGTAAGAAAAAATCGTCCCTGCCTGATGCGCAACCCGCTCCGGCCCCAGCCGAATAATCATCGAACCCCCTCCCCTCCTCCGAGGTTGAGGGGGTTCCGCTTTCTGGGGCTATAGATCAACCCTTCCTTAGGCGCTAAGAATGAGACTAGCGGTTACAGGAGGAAATAATGGCTGTTCGACGCATAGTGCCAAATCTCGCGGCAAGCGATCCGGAGCTTGCCAGAAAGTTTTATGAAGACCTGCTTGATCTCAAGGTCGTCATGGATCACGGCTGGATACTGACATTCGCTTCTGATGCTGTTTGCAGACCGGAGGTAAGTGTGGCAAGCGAGGGTGGCTCAGGCACTCCCCTCCCCGCTCTTTCCATTGAGGTGGATAATGTTGATGCTGTATATCAACGGGCAAAGGTAGCCGGATTGGAAATCCCTTACGATATCACTAATGAACTATGGGGCGTCCGCCGCTTCTTTGTCCGTGATCCCTTTGGAAACGTTGTGAATATTCTCTCACACGGGTGAGCACACGGGTAAGCGTTAGTTTCGTATTAACCAATTAACAATTTGATTTTACATCATAATATGTCTCATACGGTCATGTCTGCTGGGTTACTTTCCACTAGGAAGTCAATGAACGCACGGATACGTGCAGCCATATGTTCGTGTCCGGCAAAGACTGCATGGATAAATTCGATATCCTCGGGATTATAATCCTCCAGAACCGGAACAAGCGCGCCTACATCAATATCCCTTTGCACGTGGAATTGACCAATGCGTGCGAGCCCAAGTCCGGCGATTGCCAGTTGCCGTACGCTCGAACCATTATTGGCTTTAAAATTACCCTTTACGGCTATTGGGCGAATACGCCCCTCACCCGGATAGCGAAAAGCCCATTCATCCATGCTGCGGCGAAAATTGAATGTCAGGCAGTTATGCTGCGCCAGTTCGTCGGGTGTCTGCGGTACACCATGCTGGGCAAGATAGTCTGGAGAAGCAACAACGACACGGCGGCTCTCGCCGAGCTTGCGCGCCTTCAACCCCGAATCCCGCATGGGACCGGTGCGGATGGCCACGTCGGCGCGCTCTTCAATGATGTCAATAACGCCATCGGACAGTGAGAGATCAAGCTCCACATCCGGATAACGTGCGAGGAACGCCGGGACGAGCGGAACGATATAGCGTGTGCCGAAGCCAACCGATGAGTTCACCCGAAGAAGGCCACGCGGAACTGCAGCGCCACCTGACGTCATTAGCCGTTCTGTCTCGTCGATTTCGGCGATGATACGAGCCGCGCGCTGGTGATACGCCTCGCCTTCCGGCGTCAATTGCAGCGCCCGCGTCGATCGAACCAGCAAACGTGTGCCGAGACGTTCTTCGATCCGTGTAATCAACTTGCTGATTGCCGACGGTGACAGGTTGAGCCGTTCACCGGCAGCCGTGAAACTGCCGCGTTCTACGGCCTCCACGAAGACCTCCATCTCGCCTGCCCGGTTGTTCATGCGAAACACCTCAATTGACTATGTGAATTCAATTCACAGACCTTAGTTTATTTTACTGCATTATAACAGCAATGGGTTTGCGCCATATGTCGATCAACAGGGCGTCCAGGTGGCGCCTCCGTCAACAGAGCAGTTCGCTCGCGATCCAAGAACGGGAGTAACACTCCATGTTAAAGCAGTTTTCGTCCCTCGATCTTATCCGGAAGCCAGGCACAATCACACTCGGCATAGAATTGCCCCTGGATAATGACTGGGCACCGGAACGTGAAGCAAGGCGAGCTGCCGAAGGTCGTCCCTTCGGTGTTCCTGATTTGCGTTTGTACCCGGAACTTGTTCAGCAGGTTGATCGCTCCGGCTTTGCAGCCGTGTGGATGCGCGATGTCCCGGTATTTGATCCGAATAATTTCGGCGATGCTGGATCAGTCTATGATCCGTTCGTCAATCTGGGTTTTCTCGCCGGTATAACCAACAATGTTGCACTTGGAACCGCGGCAGTTGTTCTGCCCCTGCGCCATCCAATGATGGTTGCGAAGGCGGCAGCTTCTGTTGACGCACTTTCCGGCGGGCGCTTGATCCTCGGCGTTGCTTCCGGCGACAGGCCAGTTGAATATCCGCTGCTCGGACTTGATTTTGAAGGCCGCGGCGACGCCTTTCGTGACGCAGTCGCTTATTTGCGCGCAGCTTGGCAATCCAACGGCCTGCCGGTTGCACGTGGACAACTGGAGCCCGCATTTGATCTGCTGCCGAAGCCACCGCGTGGCAATATTCCAATGATCATTGCTGGACAGGGACGCCAGACACCGGAATGGATTGCAGAGCAGATGGACGGTCGCTTCGTTTATCCGAACGGTGTTGAACGACTTGCCGCTCAAGCGAGTGATTGGCGTGCCGCCCGCTCGGCAAACAGTATTTATGACGGTGCGTTTATCAGCGCGTTCCATCTGGATCTTGCGGAGAATGCCAATGAACCCGCCACACCTCGCCGGTTTGGCGCACGGCTTGGCCGCAATGCATTCATTGAGCATTTGCAAAACCTCAATGCCATTGGCGTCGACCATCTGGCATTGCTGCTGCGGCCATCGCAGCGCCCTTTGAACGAAGTTATCGATGAACTGGCGAGCGAGGTCTTGCCACAGTTCAATCAATCCTCATCCGCCCTTCAGACAGCGGCCGAATAACACAGGAGAATATTATGCATTTTGTAACAGCCAATGGAGCCTCTATTCCTGCTTTGGGTTTTGGTACATTTCGTATGCCGGGCGCGGATGTGTTGCGCATGGTGCCGCACGCTTTGAAACTTGGTTTCCGCCACGTCGATACGGCCCAGATCTATGGCAATGAAGCTGAGGTCGGCGAGGGCATCGTCAAGTCAGGTGTTGCGCGTAGTGACGTCTTCCTGACGACCAAGGTCTGGGTTGAGAATTATCGACGGGATGCATTCGTCGCCTCGGTCAATGAGAGCTTGAAGAAACTGAAGACAGATCACGTCGATCTGCTCCTATTGCATTGGCCGAACACTGTGGTGCCGTTTGCCGAGCAGATTGGTGCGTTGAACGAAGTCAAGGCGGCGGGTAAGGTACGACATATTGGCGTGAGCAACTTCAGCACGGCACTGATGGCCGAAGCCATTGCATTAAGCGATGCGCCGCTGGTCACCAATCAGGTGGAGTACCATCCTTATCTCAATCAGAAACCGGTGATTGACGCAGCGCGAGAAGCAGGGATGTCAGTTACCGGCTATTACGGCATGGCCGATGGCGCGGTCTTTGACGATGCGGTTCTCAATGAGATAGCCGTGCGTAATGGCAAGACCGTTGCCCAGATTGTTTTGCGCTGGCTGGTACAGCAGGAGAATGTGATTGCTTTGTCAAAGACTGTGGGTGAGGCCCGTGCCGCCGAGAATCTTGCAATCTTTGATTTCGTGCTTAGTTCGGATGATATGAAGGCGATCCACGCTCTGGCTCGAACCGATGGTCGCATCGTCAGCCCCAACGGTCTCGCTCCGGTCTGGGACAAAGCCGCCTAAGCGAGCCGCGTAAAGTTCGGTCACCTCTGACATAAGGCCAGTATCACCTCCGTTGCTTTCGTAACGGAGGTGAAATGGTATGGAAGTCGCTATATTATCGTTGGAGGGCGATTCGATTTGATGAATATGATTTGTGCATACGTGATCATCGGAGATCGTTGTTGTACGTGTACAACTTATGTGAAGCTCAGCAGGATGTTTGGGGTTGGGTGGCCGGAGAGGCCAAGTTGCCTAAATAACTGCAACTAAGTTGTACGCGTACAACCGTTATTAGCCTTGTTTGGCAAAATTGCACTTAACTGTTGGTTAACCTAAAACAGTTTGCCACTAAAAGAGAATCTCTCCATATTGGAATCAGCGCATATTTTTAAAGTTTGGACGAAAATGCGCAGATGAGAGGTTGGAGATGCTTGATCAGAACCCGGCAGATGCGCCCGCAACGACGTTGCGGTCGTTGATTGCATCTGACGCTGAAGATTTGGCGCGTCAGCTACAAGCTCATCAATCGCGCATTTTCCCGCCGACAGCGCAGAAAACAATTCGTATGTTCACGCCGGCAGAGGCCGCCGATTTTATCGGTATTCACGAAGGGTATCTGCGCCAGATCGTGGCCGATGGTCATGGCCCGGCACCACAGTCGAACGGACGCAGGCTTTATTCCGTCAATGATCTGGAAGAGTTGCGCCGTTTGCTTGACGCCAATGGCAAGAGTGCTGCGAAATATGTGCGGCATCGCCGGGATGGCGAAAAGCTGCAAATCATTTCGATCATGAACTTCAAGGGTGGCAGCGCGAAGACCACGACATCGGCGCATCTGGCCCAGTATCTGGCACTGCGCGGTTATCGCGTGCTTGCCATTGATCTTGATCCTCAGGCGTCGCTCTCGGCCATGTTTGGCCACCAGCCGGAGCTTGATGTTGATCAGAACGAGACGTTGTACGGCGCTATTCGCTATGGTGCTGAACGCCGGCATATCACCGAAATCGTTCGGGCAACCTACACGCCAAACCTGCACATCATTCCGGGTAATCTGGAATTGATGGAGTTTGAGCACGAAACACCGAAGGTTCTGGCTGACAAGCGTCCTGATACGATGTTTTTCTCGCGTATCGGCGAATGTCTTGCGGATATTGAATCCGCCTATGATGTGGTTATTCTGGATTGCCCGCCGCAGTTGGGGTTCCTTTCGCTTTCAGCACTTTGTGCGGCAACGGCCATTTTGATCACCGTTCATCCACAGATGCTTGACGTAATGTCCATGTCGCAGTTCCTGCACATGACCAGCGATCTCCTTGCTGTGGTCGAAAACGCTGGCGGCAAAACTGAATATGACTGGATGCGCTATTTAATTACGCGTTTCGAGCCCAATGACGGCCCGCAAAATCAGATGGCCGGCTTTATGCGGTCAATTTTTGGTAATCGTGTTCTTGAGAGTGAGATGTTGAAATCCACGGCGATTTCCGATGCCGGTTTGACCAAGCAAACTCTTTATGAGGTGGACCGTTCGCTGTTTACGCGTGGCACCTATGACCGGGCTTTGGAAAGCCTGACGCTGGTCAATGGTGAAATTGAGGAATTGCTCCGTAGAACGTGGGGAAGGAAATAACCCATGGCGCGTAAAAACCTGTTTGAAATGACGCCGGAAAGCGACGAAGCAGAATCTGCAACACCAGTGAGGACAACGTTGGGACGACCACTGCTTGGTCTCGATCGTCCTTTGCGGCCTGCAAGCCCTGTAGGGGCTATATCGCAGTCGCTCGATGGTATTTCTGCCAAGGCGCAGCGCGCTGAGGAAATTGAAAAACGTCTTGCGGAAGGGCAGGCTATTATTGAGCTGGATCCTTCACTTGTGGACGCCTCTTTCGTTGTTGATCGTCTTGGTGTTGATGCGGAAGATCAATCCGGCCTGGTTGTACAGATCCGCGAACATGGACAACAGGTTCCCATTCTGGTGCGTCCGCACCCTGAAAGGGAAGGGCGGTTTCAGGTTGCTTATGGGCATAGGCGCCTGGCGGCCGTTAAAGAGATCGGTGGCAAGGTCAAGGCAGTTGTACGTGACCTTACCGATGAGCAGTTGATTGTTTCGCAGGGCCAAGAAAACAACTCACGCACTGATCTGTCTTTTGTCGAGCGCTGCTATTTCGCAGCGAAGCTGGAGACCAAGGGTTTTAACCGTGAGACGATCATGTCATCGCTCGGCGTTGATAAGGCGGCGTTGTCGCGCATGATTGCTCTTGTTAAGCGCATCCCATCGCCATTGATTGAAGCGATTGGCCCAGCACCCGCCTTTGGGCGGCAGCGCTGGGCTGAGATCGCCGACATGCTCGAAGATAAATCGAAGCGCGCACGAGCGCTGAAACACATTGATGATGCGGATTTTCTTGCCGCGAAAAGCGATGCACGCTTCCAAATCATCTTCGATCTGATGAAAATTACCAAAGATAAACCGCGGGTAACGGCCTGGACTGCGCCAGATGGAACATCTCCGGCGAAGATCAAGGAAACCGATGCGGCACTTAGTATAGCATTCGACAAGCGGATTGGTTCGCAATTTGGCGCTTTCGTTGAGCGCAAGCTGCTGACTTTGTTTGAAGAATTCCAGAAGGAAACAGGAGACTAGACACCGCAAAAGAAAAAAGCTCCCGAACGTTGCCGTCGCGGAAGCCCTTCTCACAGTGTGGTAACTTGAGAATCGCATTTCCGGGAATCAGTGTCAAGAGTAATTGGCGTCGTTTGGGCGAGCGTGGATCTTTTGCCTATTGAAAGGTAGAGGACGATGCAGTCGGGGAATGCATTCACGACGCCGTTTGGGCGGCGATCGCTGTCGCTTGGCATGCTGGCAACGCAGGCTGGCGCGATGGAGGTCGATCCAGAGGCTTCGGTCGACAAATGGAAGCTGTTTCGCGCATTGTGCGAGGCAAGGGCGCTGATCGGGATATCCGACCGGGCGCTGGTGGTGCTGAACGCGCTTTTGACGTTCTATCCACACAATGAACTCAGTGAGATGAGCGGGCTGGTGGTGTTTCCATCCAATGCGCAACTGTCATTGCGCGCCCACGGCATGGCACCTGCAACCTTGCGCCGGCATTTGAGCGCGCTGGTGGAAACCGGCGTGATCTTTCGTAAAGACAGCCCCAATGGCAAGCGCTATGCGCGCAAGCCACGAACAGGGGCGACAGGGGCAGGGGAGGGCGGTGAGGCGTTTGGCTTCTCGCTGGCCCCGCTGGTGGTGCGATCGCAGGAATTCGAGGCGATGGCCGAAGAAGTGCGTTCTGAACGGTTGCAGCTGAAGCTGATGAAGGAGAAGGTGACGCTATTGCGCCGTGATATCGTCAAGCTGATCGAGCTTGGCTTTGAGGAGATGCCTCACATTGACTGGAGCGGCCACTACACGGCGTTTCGCGCTGTGATGGATGATATTCCGCGCCAGGCAACGATCCGCGATCTGGAGCCGGTTGTGGACGGGCTTGAGTGCATACAGCTGGAGATCTGCAAGTTGTTGCAGGATAAGCTGAATTTACAACAAACAAGCGCCAGAGAGTCTCATTCTGAGCGCCACAAACAAAATTCAAATACAAAATCCACTTCTGATCTTGAACCCGGCTTTAGAAAAACCCAAGGCCAAACCCACGTGCCAAACACTGCACCCAATGAACCTGCTGAGACGACAGATGCTGAAACGAGGAATATAGGATCAGAAAACCCCGATAGGGCAGGGCCGCTGGCCGCTGCGGCTGCTGGCCCGGCCAATCGTGCTGCGGTAGAACGCGCTGACTTGCCCGCCAGTGAGACTTTTACCTCCGTCTTTGATGCAAAACCCGTTCCGCTCGGTCTTGTCCGCCAGGCTTGTCCCGACATATCAGCCTATGCCAAAAACGGCCTTGCCAGCTGGTCCGAACTGATGGGCGCCGCCATTGTCGTGCGCTCCATGCTCGGGGTCAGCCCGTCTGCCTATGAGGAAGCCTGCTCGGTACTCGGCCAGGAAAACGCCGCCATTGCCATGGCCTGCATCCTGCAAAGGGCCGATCAGATCAATTCCGCCGGCGGTTATCTCAGATCCCTCACCGACAAAGCCGCAAAAGGCGAATTCTCCGTCTGGCCCATGCTCCTTGCCCAACTGCGCGCAAATGGACAACACGTCAGACTCGTCAAAGGAAGGTGAGGAGGTGGAAATTTGAGGCGGGGCTCCAAATATTGTTGAAAGGCGCGATAAATCTTCCAAAATGGAGCCTTGCAGAAAATGCCACGCGATATAATATGACTATCGGTAGTCATATAGGAGTGATCATAGTGAAGGAGGCGCAATTAAAAGACGTGAAGGCAACTTTCTCGGCAATTGTTGATCGGGCCGTTGCGGGGGAACCGACCGTTGTTACGCGCCACGGACGCAAGGAAGCCGTGGTTCTCTCCTTTGAAGAATATGAAAGGCTCTCCAAGGTTCCCAGCTTCGGTGAACTTCTAGCAGCGTTTCCGGGAGAGACGGGTGACGTTCCCGAACGCAGTCAGAAGCCATCGCGATCCTATAGTCCGGAGTTCTGAGCTTGTTCCTGCTTGATACAAACATCGTATCTGCGACATCACCAGTTGCCGCCGCTCAAAGCAACCGCCCTCCAATTCTTGGTTGGCTGGAGTTGCATGGCTCCGAAATTTATCTTTCGTCAGTGACAATTGCTGAAATCTGGCATGGCATTCATCGTGCCGAGCGGATTGAGGCGGTCACCAAGGCCAAAAGGCTGCGCAATTGGGTGACCTTGATCGAGAATTTGTATGGAAGCAGAATTCTCCCATTTGGCATCAAAGAAGCTTACGCAGCGGGTGCCATTCTTGATCGCGCTCGAGCGTATGAGCCCGGTTTTGCAGACGTTGCCGTTGCAGCTACAGCGGATGCCAATGGCTTAACAGTGTTAACCGCCAACGAAAAGCATTTTGATCCAATGGGCGTGAAATGGTGGAACCCATTAAAAGAACTACCGTCGTCGGCATAAAGTGTCGATGGGAGTGACAGTTTTCGAATATGGGTCGATAAAATCGAATTGTATCGACCCATTATCTTCGTCATAAGCGGTTTTGTACAAACACATAAGTTATTGGAAAACGAACAGTTATATATGCCGATAAGAAGAAAACAGACGTGAATGGGAAAGGCAATGGGCCAAGCGGAGAGAGCAGGGAGTTCCAGAAAACACATTGAAATCAGTGCTGTAGAGCCCAGCAAGCGCAGGGATTGGGTGCAGATCTGGAACTTGGACGGCCACAAAGCTAAATCAGACCCGACAGAAGGAGAAGACGGGATAACTCCCGACCGATCCTCGAGCTAGGAGTCCATAATGAAGAAGCTATTCTAAGTATATATGCGTGATAAGTGGAATAATGTAATAAAAACAACGATAATTGGATATTATTGAGAGTTAATTCAGGTGGCCAAGGTGGGTACGAGCATTCACTTCTCACACGCTTCCCATTAAGCTGTGTTGATGAAAGCCCATGCGCCCTTGTTTTTCGCATTCGACAATTCTGGTCCAGACGCAAATGCATGTCTGGGGGAGGTCTATGAGGTGTTCTCGTCGTACCGGCCGGTACGGGGTTTCTGTCGGCAGTGCTTCCCGGTAGAGCAAGAGGAGCAGATATGTGGCCAGAGCAATATTCGCAGGGCGGACTACGCTACTTTTTCGCCAATCTACCTCGAGCATCCCAATTGTTCCGGCGGCCTTACCACATTCCGATATTGGCTACCGCGCGCGCTTGAATGTGCCATATTTGACATGTGCTTGACTCCTTCGTTGCCCGATCAGATTGCCAGACTGGGCTTACTGTCTTGGCCACAAGATGAACAGGCAGCGCTGCGTAATCTATTCAGGCACGCAGCCGTGAATTGGTTTGCGACAGGCAAGACGGCTCCACTAGGGCAGTACTGGCCAGACATTGGTAACGACTGGTCGCAGGATATCTGGACAGCGGAAATCCTGCTCTTGGCCCTGATCTATCTGCGCATCGACCCATCTTCTCTGGCAAATCATATGTTGGCCATGAACACAGTCTGGTCAACGCTCGGCCTCGTGACTGCAATCAGCCCGCTGCGTAATCTTGATGATATTTATCCCGTGCTGGAAAATGCCGAAGACGCAACGGCAATGCACGCTGTGCTGAAGGGGCTCTATCGATACGCTCTGGCTTGCTTTCACCACATCATCACCTACGAAGTGTTGATGCTGAGGTGGGAGGTACACCTAGCCCGTGGCGACGAAAAACTCGCTTCCTATCTGCTCGAGGTGATGGATCGCTACGAGCCACCACAGATGGTTGATCAGACAGACGACGAAATATTTCTGGCCGACTTAACCAAAATCATTAGCGGGTAACCCGCGAACTGATGCCATTCAGAGTGATGGCGCCCAAGCCAATGGCGAAACATGGCAATGTGGGTTGTCTGGTAAGTCACGGCACTCAACCGCGGGCTGATAAACAGCTTTGGGGAACAGAGCTAACGGCATCGAACGACCGGATAGCGGCCGAAATCATCTGACTTCAACAGGAGTACCTGACGATGACTGCTTCACGTCAATCAGTGGATTTCGCAATCGGACCGACGCTTGATCGGCGCGCCGCCCTTCTCGACATGTGTGCGGCGGCGTCCCTATCCGGCACGGCACGGGGAGCACCTACGCCGCCGTTGTCGTCGCGCACCGTCAGCACGGATCGCCACACCACCCACTACCTTGAAAGCGGACCTGCCGATGGGCAGCTGATCGTCTTCGTTCACGGCTTTCCCAGCTCGAGCCTGATATGGCGCGCTCAGATGGAAGCCTTTGCCGTGGATGGATGGCGTTGCATCGCTCCTGATATGCGTGGCTATGGTGGTTCTTCGGCACCTTCGGCCAGGGACGCCTACGCTATGAAGGAAATCGTCAAGGACATGGCGGAACTTCACGATCACCTTGGCGGCAAACCCGCCGTCTGGGTGGGTCACGACTGGGGAAGCATCGTCGTCGGTTCGCTGGCCGCCCATGAGACCAAACGATGCCGCGGCGTCGTGTTGACCTCCTGGGCGTATTTTCCGCAGGGCAACAGCCTGGACACGCTCGTCTCGCTGGTCGACCGCGATATCTATCCCGCCGAAGAGTATCCCGATGGCCAGTGGGATTATGCCCGCTACTATAATACGCATTTCGACCAGGCGGTCGCCGACCTCAATACTGACAAGGCCGCATATCTGGCATCGGCCTATCGATCCGGCAGTCCTGCTTCCGTCGGCACGGTATCGCCGATGGCTAAAGTCACGCGCAACGGAGGCCGCTTCGGAGCTGCCCACCGTGCCCCGCCGACGCAGCCCGATGCAGCTCTATGGCCAGTGGCGGACTTCGAGGCGCTGGTAAAGTCGTTCGACGCGCATGGGTTCCATCCGCCTTGCTCCTGGTATGTGAATGACAAAGCCAACATTGCCTATGCGCGGGAAGCGCCCGATGAAGGTCGATTGTCGATGCCGGTGCTATTCGTCAACGGCGACTATGACCAGATCTGCAGCATCCTCGGCAATCGCCAGGGGGATCCAATGCGCGCCGCCTGCGGTGACCTGAGTTTTGTGAGCTTGCCCAGCGGCCATTGGCTGCCGTTGGAACGTAAGGCTGAGCACATACAGGCGATCCGCGATTGGCTCGACAGAAAAAACTTGTAGCAGTGGTGTCGATCTCATCTCTGGTACGGAAACCAGATCGGCTCAGCACGATGTCAGGCACTTGCATGTAAGGAGCGGCACGTAGCGTTAGTGTTGGTATCGGTCATGGTTTCCAGCATAGATAAGCTTCGCGACCTTTTGTTTGATCACACCCTTAATCTCAATCAGATCCGATCAATCACTGGAACACGGCTCATCAGGCGGCAAAGCTTACATATGCCTGCTCTCATTGAGCAGGCTGCTCATCTTCGCTTTCGTGCGACGTTTCGTCGATTGCCGCCGGCTCGCGATCAGGCCTTTGCACGTTCGCATCATTATTGTCGGAAGGCTCGATGACCTGCTCTTTTTTCGTGGAGGGGGATTGTTCATCCTGATCAATGATTATCGGCTCTTCCGAGGTGCTGACGGATGGTTCAGGCTGCGCGCTACTCTTTTTTTCCTCCGGTTCGCTACCCGGGACGATAGGCTCAACTACCGGTTCTTCTGCGGTCGACGGCACTCGTGTATTTGAATCGCCCGTTAAAGTTTCATCGGCAGTATTGTCATTGGGTTCGATCTGGCTGCCTCTCTCAATCGGAGCGGTTATCGTTTCTGGAGAGTCCAATGAGGATCTGGCGGCTTCTTTCTCCAATTCATAAGCGGGTGTGGAAGGTGTGTAGTCCACCTGCTTCATGTCGATGTCAGTTTCTGCAATTGGCAGGTTCTCGAAATAATTTTCGGTTTGATGACTCTCGTCAATCATGACGCTGACGTTCTGTTCAGCGTAGTTGTTGACCACCACTTGTGTCGATGCGTCGATATTGATGTTAATGTTGACAGTGGGCGTAAACGGATCGTCGTAGTAGCCCCAGTCTGTATAGGTGTAATAAGGCTCGTAATAGTCGGACCAGCAGGTCTGCCAATATTCATAGGTAACCCGTTCCACTACGAAGTAGCGGGTATAAGCCGGGTAGTAGGTCGTCGTGACGACCCGATAGCCGTCCATCCAGCCCATAAACGAACCAAGGAGAAAGACGGTTCGCTGATAGTTTGCGTCATCAATACGGTCCTGTTCGACCTGGTCCAATTGGGACGACAGTCTTCTGACATTGGCTGCGAGCTGGGTATTTGACCTTGTTTCGATTTGCAGCCTGTTCACCTGTGAGCGAAGCTTAGTTACCTGCGCCTTAAGTTCTTTTACCTGCTCGAAACTTGCCTTCACGGGTTTTGATTTGACTGGTTCGTTAAGCGCATAGCGCGTCCCATAGGCGGCCCAGTTCGCGGAAAGAGCCCTGACGCCTTCGCGCACCGTCGGATTGGCAATCCTGGCAGAATCCGAAATTGCTTCAATGCGGCCAACTGCAACAGAAAGACTGCTTGTAGCAGTCGTCATTTTCCTTGGGTCGCGGGAGTTAAGACCTTTTTCAAGGCCCCCAAGTGCCTGCAGTGCTTCGTTTGTCGCTTTCATAAGCATGGCATCCACCCGCGAGCCTTTTTTGGGTTCGTTTTTGTAAGCAACAAGAATGGTTGAAAGAGACCGGCGCATATTGAGTTGCAATTGGCCTGCATCAATCTTTGTAGATGATGCAGCTATAGCCTGACTGATCTCAAACAAAGGAACGGTGATTGATCCAGTCATGGCCAAAAGAAGGGCGCTGCTCAACATCATCGCTACACGGCGTGTTTTTCTGATCGAGTTCATTCTTGTCCTCTTGTGTATTGGGTAGGCGCGGGCAAGTCGCACGCGCAGCGTTGTCAGGTTCGGGTGCGGCTTTCGAGCCGCTTCGGTTTGTCGTGATCACCGTTGGGCTTGGTCTGCGCGCTTGCTTTTGTGCTGAACGTTCATCCGCACTGCCCCTGTATGCTTTCCTATGGAGGGGTAAAGCGTTAGGTTCTGCCGGGTGTTAGGCATCGATCGCACGATGAATCGAAGAAACGAGCGGGGGTGGATGCACCATAAAGAAGCGGCCCTCTACACCGTGCCGTCAATCTCAGGGCACCAATCTGCAATCGGAGTATTTCTCATACTGGCAATGTAGGTTGAATGATCTGCCGACATGCGATGGCCGAACGATCAACGTCGACGAGATGATTGCAAATAGAGCGGCCATATAGATGGCAGCTGGCATAACGCGAAATAGCATTTGCATTTTATATTCCTTTTGGAGGCTATCAAACGTCGAAAATGTGTGACCTTGGAGACTTTAATCGAGGCGATCCTGAAGGTTAGGACCCTGCGATCTAGCGTATTGGGAATTCGTCCCGGTCGGGCATATCGAAGGCTGGCGAAGACTCGTTACCAGTTTATCGTTTTGACATAAGGGCCGCCGGTTTGTCCGATACTGTATGAAAATCTGAAACGTCCCGCAGGCATGTCGGGCCAGGCAACCAGCATCGTAAAGAACATTCCGGATAGCGCAGCCACATAAATGAAGACTGGTACAAAACGAAACAGCACGCTCATGTTGAAGCTCCTGGTTTTGCTCGGATTTCGAAGAAACGTACCATCATGTGCGATCGCCTAATGTCTGCTCGGTTGCATGGTTTTGACCTCGTTGCCAATTCACTTGTTATGCTTTGACGGTGGCGGGTATACTTTATTGCGCCTGAAAAACCCGTGAGTGCGTTGTCAGCGAATTGTCAGCTTCATTGAACTAAGCTATCTCCTTGACGGGCGTAGATGGTTTTAGGAGGATGCGAGTGCGTTTTCGGCCCCTGAGAGCCGTGTTGCGGTGGGCGATTGTTGTCTTGGCACTACACCTTCCCAAGGCGGTGCAGGCACATAAATGGGCAAGTGACGTAGAGGGTGTCCATTACATCCAAATCTCCGACGATGGAGATTCGGATGGTTCACCGAGTGACGGTGGCACTGTGGGTGGATCGGACTCGGACGACGGGGGCTCCGATTCTGATGATTCCCAAGGCGATCAGCAATCTTACCCCAACGGTCCTGGCGGCAACCGGCCCGACGAGAAATTTGTCGGACCAAATGGCGCTTTGAGAGCCGTCCAGGCCAATAGAGCCCTCCCACTGGATGACATTGTAACCATTGCCCGCAACCTTACCAACGGCCAGATCATTGACGCGCGGTTACGCTCCGTGGGGGGTGTTCTCCAATATGAGTTAAAGGTGCTTGAGACCAACAGCGAAGTCAGCCGCTATTCTTTCAATGCCCGTACAGGCAAACTCATAAGAGTGAGGTAAACATGCG
This sequence comes from Phyllobacterium sp. TAF24, assembly GCF_052113785.1. Lineage (NCBI taxonomy): Bacteria > Pseudomonadati > Pseudomonadota > Alphaproteobacteria > Hyphomicrobiales > Phyllobacteriaceae > Phyllobacterium > Phyllobacterium sp. TAF24. Next base: position 82,256 of record NZ_JBFRDN010000017.1, read on the forward strand.
CATACTTGTTGCCGAAGATGACCGCCGCATAGCAGAGTCGCTTGGCGCAGCACTATCGGCCGCCGGTTTCCTCGCGGAATATGCGAGGGATGGAGAAGACGCCTGGTTTCGTGGTGACACCGAGACATTCGATGCCGTGATCCTTGATCTGGGCCTTCCAACACTGGATGGCTTGACGATCCTGAAGCGCTGGCGCCGCGCAGGACGTAACGTTCCCGTATTGATTCTCACCGCGCGCGGACAATGGGACGAAAGAGTGGAAGGAATCGAGTCCGGCGCTGACGATTACGTTGTTAAACCTTTCCGGATGGAGGAGGTTGTGGCACGCATACGTGCGATCGTGCGCCGATCAGGTGGCTTTGCATCATCTCAGATTGAAATTGGTGAACTGGTTCTCGATACACGGATGAGACAGGTCTCGCGCGCAGGCGTTCCAATTGTATTGACACCACAAGAATACCGGCTGCTCGCTTTCATGGCACATCAGGGCGGACGTGTCGTTTCACAGATCGAGATTACCGAACACCTCTACACGCAAGACTTCGAGGGCGGTTCAAATGCCGTTGAAGTCCTGGTCGGTCGCCTGCGCAAGAGATTAGGTGCCGATATCATCGCAACGCGTCGTGGTTTTGGGTATATCCTCGGTGGGGATGCCCCTTGAGAATCCGGTCTTTACGGGTTCGTCTTATACTGGGAGCTGKTATTTGGATTGCCATTGCCCTCGTATTGGCGGGTGTAACTATCGGATATCTATTTACCAATAATGTGGAGCGGGGCGCATCCGCAGATTTATCGGCGACAATGTCACGCCTTGTCGCCTTGATCAATCCGGACGCGCCCGGTGCCTCACCTTTGCTTACTGGCGCTTTGCCTGATCCACGCTATCAAACACCGGTCAGCGGTCTCTATTGGCAGATAACAGATCTTGGTACCCAGCAAAACATCCGATCACGATCGCTATGGGATCATGTTCTCAAGGTTAGCCCGTCAAATGAACGAGGACAGCTTTCTACCGTTCAAGGGCCGGTGGGCCAATCATTGCTTGCATTGTCCCTTACGGCACGCTTTGCAAAAACTAAAGATGAACGGCGCTTTCAGATCATCGTCGCTCAAGACAGGTCTATCCTCGATGAAGCGATCACCCGATTTGGGCGGGAACTGGCCTTAGCACTTCTGGTCCTCGGCCTCGTCCTTGTCGTTGCCGTCATCTTGCAGGTGCAGTTCGGTCTTTTTCCGTTTAAGAAATTGCGTAAGGATATTGAAAGTATCCGCAATGGTGTTGCTTCTTCAATCGATGCCATCTACCCGCTGGAAGTTGCAGCTGTGGTCGGCGAAGTAAATGCCCTCCTTGCCATGCAACAGAAATCTATGGATTTTGCGCGATCCCGTGCGTCCGATCTTGCTCACGGGCTTAAAACTCCGCTCACCGTGTTGGGCACGATCGCCTATGAGCTCGAAAAAGGCGGCAACACGCGCAGCGCAGCATCAATCGTCGATCTGACGAACGAGATGCGTGACCGGATAGATTATCAGTTAAGACTGGTCCGACTGCGTCAACGCGTTCGGATGCATGCACTTAGCGCGTCATTAAGCAGCGTTGTTCCCCGCACGATTGCGGTGTTGAAAAGAACACCCAAAGGCGAACAGCTGGTCTGGGTCGTTAATGTCATGGATGGTCTGAACGTCGACATCGACGTAAACGACCTTGTGGAGCTTGTCGGTGTGATACTGGAGAACGCTGCGCAATGGGCGAACACGCAAATTCACATCAATGCTAAGCTGGATGGCGCGTTTGTCGAATGGCAAATATCCGACGATGGTCCGGGCATTCAGGTTTCAGATCCCAGTAAGATTGGTCTACGTGACAGGCGGTTGGATGAGACAGGGACGGGCACTGGCCTTGGCCTGGCCATTGCTTCTGAGATTGTCTCCCTCAACAACGGAACGATTGCGTTTACATGTTCTAGTCATGGTGGACTTGAAGTCATTATCCGTTTGCCAAGTGTGGCAGCCAATTAGAAATGCGTTGTGTGCAAGGTTAAAATGCCATCCTGACAGATGCCGAGTCTCATCGACGGGCAGGGTTCAGCCCTCAACATTGCAGGCCGGCCAGTTGCCGAGTGGGCAGCCGCTCGATGCGTTTATTCAGTTAGGCGTTGAGGGACGGATCGGAAAAGACCGTTTATACGATTCCGATCCGTGTCCGCTCGCGGCATTCGATCATCATTTGATATGGTTTTAAGAAGAATCGACGAGCGTTTATGGATTTTTTGTCTCTTATCAAAATTATCTAAAACTTAYGCTTGGCGACATTTGTAAAGGAACTTTCCGGTATCCTTTGCCGCGCTCTGTTAGCCTCTTGTGCCAATTCTTCCCGAGTTGGGCACAATCAATATCTCACCAAAGAGGGTTGGTTGTGTGGTTAGGTTAAACCGACCTCAAATACGGGGAACTTCCGGTGCAACTCGGCGAAGGGCAGTGACGGGCCCCGACACGCGATCTGCTTCCATTGCAGTCCATCGCGCCATACACCCGTCATCCGCCGGGATCAGCCAGCTACTGGCGTGTTGAGAAGCTGCTGCTCCCAGAAATAGGCGATGCCGCTGCCCGCCGAGTGCGGACCGATGACCTTGTTCAATTTCTCGGCGGACTCGGCGCGGGCCCAATCGCGTTGCCACTCGGCGGCCACCGCCACCCAGGTCATCACGTTCGCGCCAGCTGCGATCATCCGCTGGATGCCGACCTGATGTGCTTCAAGTGACGTGCCGCCCGACGCGTCGGTGACGACGGTCACGTCCCAGCCTTCGCCCAGTGCCTGGATCGCAGGCATCGCGACGCAGATCTCGGTCCAAAGGCCAGCGATGATCATCTGCTTACGGCCGGTCGCCTTGACCGCGTCCACGACCTTCTTGTCTTCCCAGGTGTTGATGAAGGTACGGTCGATCACCTCCTGGCCCGGGAATACTTCGGTAATCGACGGGAACAGAAGACCGCCGCGCGCTGCGATCACGCTGGTCAGGATGGTCGGGACGCCAAACACCTTGGCCGCCTTGGCGAGGCCGGTTGTATTGTTGACGACCATCTGCGGGTCATGGCTGTTCAGATTGGCAAGTTGATAGGGCTGGTGGTCGATCAGGACGAGGACCGAATCTTCGGGACGAAGAAGTGAATCGAGGCCGTTGCGAAATGTCATAATAATTCCTTTGCTGCCGTTGAGTTGAATGGGTTGCTTGAGACAATTGCGAAGCGGTGTCTCTGACAAAGGATTGCCATTCCTGTTTTCGATGCGGTAGCGTCGATTCATGATGTGCTGTGTCGCAGATTGGGGAACGCTGAATGGATATCGAAGAGTTGCGTACGTTCGTAGAAGTTGCCGACGCTGGTGGGGTGTCGCCTGCCGCGCGACGACTGGGCGTGTCCAAATCGATCGTCAGTCGACGGCTTGCACGACTTGAAGCGGACTTGGGTGTCCAGCTTCTAGCCCGCACAACGCGAGGGGCGGCGCTCACCGAAGCCGGGATCACGTTTCGAGACTATGCAGCGCGTGTATGTGGCGAAATCGATATAGCCAGGGAGACGATCCTGCCGGCGGGCGAGTTGCGAGGCCGCCTGCGCATCGCAGCGCCACACTCGTTCGGTTCTACACATTTTGCACCGGTGATCGCGGAGTTGGCGCGCCGTCACACGGCGTTGCAGGTTCAAGCCTGCTATACTGACCGGTTCGTCGATTTGCTCGCCGAAGGGTTCGACTGTGCGATACGAGTTGGCACGCTTCCGGATTCCAGCCTTGTCGCCAGGCGGGTTGGGACGATATCCGCAAAGTATGTCGCGAGCCCGGCATACATCGAAAAGCACGGGGCGCCCGCGACGCCGGAGGAATTCATCACCCACCAAGCTGTGATGCAAGGAAATGAAACCTGGCCGGTGATGGATGGAGACACGCTCATCGCAATGAAAGTGCAAGGGCGGTTCAAGGCCGACAATGGCGTTGCTCTGGTCTCGGCAGCACTTGCCGGGATCGGTATCGCTGGACTGCCTGAAGACCTGATCTGCGAACATCTAGTCTCTGGGGCGCTCGTTCCGGTTATGACAAGCTTTCCAGCACCAGAGCTCGGCATCTTTGTCGTTCGCCCACCGGGCCAGCACCCGGCGCGCAAGATGCGAGTGCTTACCGAGATGCTGATCGAGTGCTTCAGGAACCCATCACATGTTGCGGACAACACCTCCGGGTGACCTAGCGCGCGGATATGTTGAAGAGGTGCTCTCATTCCAGCGGACCTGCATTCGGGTCACGCCATGAGTTAAAGGAAGGCACCATGGTTTGCGTCGTTGGATTTTTGTTCAATCTAAAGTGTCAAAAAGGTGCTATTGTCATTTGTATTACTATATTATAATAATACGGTGAGGTCTGGGAGGATCTTGAAAATTTGACCAATTTCGGGAGGAGAAATCATGATTTCCATGAAGAGAATTCTGCTTGCCAGTACGATTGCCATGGCATTCGCTGGAACAGCGAGTGCTGCTGATTTGACGGTGGGTTTTTCGCAAATCGGCTCGGAGTCCGGCTGGCGTGCCGCTGAAACATCCGTGTCCAAGATTGAAGCCAAAAAACGGGGTGTGGAACTTAAGATTGCTGATGCGCAGCAGAAGCAGGAAAACCAGATCAAAGCGATCCGCGGCTTCGTTGCTCAGGGCGTCGACGCTATTTTCATTGCACCTGTCGTGGCGACGGGTTGGGATACGGTTCTGGCAGAGGCCAAGGAAGCCAAAATCCCGGTTATCCTTTTGGATCGTACGATCGAAACGACAAATGACAGCCTTTATCTGACTGCGGTAACGTCCGATACGGTGCATGAAGGCAAGGTGGCCGGTGAATGGCTTGCAAAAACCGTTGCTGGCAAGGACTGCAAGGTTGTTGAACTTCAGGGCACGGTTGGCTCCAGCCCAGCCATCAACCGCAAGAAAGGTTTTGAAGAAGGCATCGCATCTGCCTCCAACATCAAGATCGTCCGAAGCCAGACAGGCGACTTTACGCGGTCCAAAGGTAAGGAAGTGATGGAAGGTTTCCTTAAGGCCGAGAACGGCGGCAAGAATATCTGCGCCCTTTACGCACATAATGACGATATGGCGGTAGGTGCAATTCAGGCCATCAAAGAGGCTGGTTTGAAGCCGGGCAAGGATATCCTCGTCGTATCGGTTGATGCCGTTCCTGATATTTTCAAGGCAATGTCTGAGGGTGAAGCGAATGCGACCGTTGAGCTTACGCCTAATATGGCTGGCCCCGCGTTTGATGCTCTGAAGGCTTTTAAGGACAGCGGCAAGGCTCCTGCAAAGTGGATCCAAACGGAATCGAAACTGTACACGCAGGCCGACGATCCGAAGAAGGTCTATGAGGAGAAAAAGGGTCTGGGCTACTGATTAAGCCCGTCGTGCCAGTCGCTTATTTAAGCGGCTGGCCACTGATCGACATTTGGCTCACCGGAGAGCGCAATGACGGACAAACCCAGTCTTCTGGCCGCTGAACACATTGGCAAGTCATTCATCGGAATGAAAGCACTTGATGATGTCAGTTTTGATGTAAGAGCCGGTGAAATTCATGCGCTTCTTGGTGAAAACGGCGCTGGGAAATCTACACTTATCAAGGTTTTGACAGGTGTGCATCGACCAGATGCGGGTGTGATCAAACTTGATGGGCAGGCCGTGAACGTGCGTGACACGCAGCATGCCCAGAAACTCGGGATCGGCACCGTCTATCAGGAAGTAAACCTGCTCCCCAATATGTCCGTTGCCGATAATCTCTTTATCGGCCGCCAGCCAATGCGATTTGGTTTTACCGATCGGCGATTGATGGAAAAACGTTCCCGGGAAATATTAGCTCAATACGACCTTGATCTCGATGTTGCGTCGGATTTGTCCCGTTATTCAGTCGCCGTCCAACAACTCGTCGCTATCGCGCGTGCTGTCGATATGTCCGGCCGCATTCTCATTCTGGATGAGCCGACAGCCAGCCTTGATAGCCACGAAACCGAGATCCTGTTTGCAATATTACGCCAGCTGAAGGCTCGTGGTCTCGGTATTGTCTTCATTACGCATTTTCTCGATCAGGTTTATGAAATCTGTGATCGGGTCACGGTGCTGCGCAACGGCAAGCTGGCAGGCAGCGCAACGACGGAAGTATTGCCAAAAATCGAGCTCGTTTCATTGATGTTGGGGCGAACTCTTGCGGTTGCCACGCACAATGTGCGCCGTGCCCGACCTGCGCCAAAGGTCAGGCAATTTTCCTTCAAGGGGCTCGGACGCAGCCGTAGCATAGCGCCGTTCGATCTCGATATCGGCCAGGGAGAAGTAATCGGTATGGCGGGTCTGTTAGGGTCGGGCCGCACCGAAACAGCCAGACTTTTGTTCGGAATCGATGCCGCCGATAAGGGACAGGCATCCATAGAAGGTAAACCAGTTCACATTCGAACGCCGCGGGAGGCTGTCGCACTAGGCTTTGGACTATGTCCGGAAGATCGCAAGTCCGATGGAATTATAGGCGATCTTTCTGTGCGGGAGAATATTTCGTTGGCACTGCAGGCGCAACGAGGCTGGTTCAACCGTTTGTCGCGCCGTGAGCAGACCGCTTTGGCTGACAAGTTCGTGCGGGCACTCGATATCCGAACCACCGACATTGAAAAGCCGGTCAAACTTTTGTCAGGCGGAAACCAGCAAAAGGTCATTCTGGCTCGTTGGCTTGCAACCAGTCCGCGTTTTCTCATTCTCGATGAACCAACCCGCGGCATTGATGTGGGTGCGCACGCCGAGATCATCACGCTGATCAATCAGCTTTGTGATGACGGCATGGCGCTCCTCGTCATTTCTTCGGAGATTGATGAGATCGTTGCTTACAGCACACGGGTTATCGTCCTGCGGGACCGCGTGCATCGGGGTGAGCTTTCCGGTGATGACATCACGACTTCAAATATCATGCAGATGATCGCGGCTGATCCAGAAGGGGCGACGGCATGAACCGCCTGAATACCGCAGCGTTGACGAGGGCAGCACCACAGCTCCTGTCGCTCGCTCTGATCCTTTTTCTCAACTATCTGGCATTTCCCGGTTTTTTTGAAATACGCCTTCAAGACGGACGACTGTTCGGCAGTCTGATTGACGTTCTAAACCGTGGTGCGCCCGTCATTATCCTTGCGATAGGGATGACCACTGTGATCGCCAGTCGTGGCGTCGACCTCTCCGTTGGAGCTGTTATGGCTGTTTCAGGAGCACTCGCCGCCACAATGACTGTGGCCGGTTATCCGGTGCCTGTCGTTATTCTCGCCGCGCTCGGTACAGGTTTGTTGTGCGGCTTATGGAACGGCATTCTTGTTGCTTATTTCGATTTGCAACCGATCGTAGCGACACTGATCCTCATGGTTGCAGGGCGCGGTATCGCACAGTTGATTACAGAAGGCTCCATTGTGACCTTCAATGAGCCTGGACTGATCTTCTTCGGAACCGGCTCATTTGCCGGTATTCCCATGCCCATCCTGATTGCCGCATTGCTTTTATTTGTAGCAATTACAGTCGTGCGGCGGACGGCACTTGGACTGTTGATCGAGTCTATCGGTATCAACAGGAGTGCCAGCAGTTATGCCGGGCTGAACAGCAAACTTTTGCTGCTTGTTATCTATAGTTTTTGCGGATTTTGCGCTGCACTCGCCGGGATCATTATTGCCGCTGATATCCGGGGAGCCGATGCCAATAATGCTGGCCTCTGGCTGGAGTTGGACGCAATTCTGGCTGTCGTTATCGGTGGTACGTCGCTTTTCGGTGGCCGTTTCTCGATTATTATGTCGGCACTTGGCGCAGTCATTATTCAGGCGATGAACACGGGTATTTTGCTGTCCGGCTTCCCGCCGGAATACAACCTCATCCTGAAAGCTTTGGTCATCATCGTCATCCTGCTGGCACAATCGTTTTCATCTCTGGGCGGATGGGCGTTTCTCAAGGCAGAGTTCCGCTCGAAGGGGGCAAAGCGATAATGAACACGCGACTTCTACCCTTCTATGCGACACTACTGATTTGTGCGCTCGCTTACGCCGCGTGTGTGTTTCAATTCCCGGCGATGCTCTCATTCCGCGTTGCAGGTAATCTGCTGACGGACAATGCATTTCTGGGTATCGCCGCTGTCGGTATGACTTTCGTCATTCTTTCTGGCGGGATTGATCTTTCCGTGGGGTCAGTGATCGCTTTTACAGGCGTGTTGCTCGCAGTCCTTATTACGCATTATGGCGTTCATCCGCTGATTGCTTTTGCAATCGCGCTGTCGATAACCACAGTCTTCGGCGCAAGTATGGGTGCCATTATCCATTATCTCGAAGTACCTGCCTTTATCGTAACATTGGCGGGCATGTTTCTGGCGCGCGGCATGTGCTTTGTGATGACAACGGATTCAATACCGATTGATCACCAATTCTATACAGCTTTGCAGGGTCTTTTTTATCGACTCCCTGGCGGTGGCAGACTGACCTTCATTGGTTGCCTTATGATCATCGTATTCGTCGCTGGCATCGTGATGGCGCATTTCAGCAAGTTTGGTTCTTATATTTACGCAGTCGGTGGCAACCGGACATCGGCTGAGCTGATGGGCGTACCGGTGGCCAGAACCACGATTGGAATTTATGCAATGTCGGGCTTCCTCTCGGGGCTCGCAGGTATTGTTTTTTCCCTTTACACCTCTGCCGGTTATTCACTGGCAGCCGTCGGTGTCGAGCTCGATACGATCGCTGCTGTTGTCATCGGGGGAACGTTGCTGACAGGAGGGGTCGGCTATGTCGCAGGTACATTTATCGGTGTGATTATCCAAGGTATTATTCAAACCTACATCGTCTTCGACGGTACATTGTCCAGTTGGTGGACAAAGATTGTTGTGGGTGTCCTGCTTTTCTCGTTCATTGCCATGCAGCGTATATTGGTGTTCCTATCGTCGAAAAGAACAACGGCTATCGGTGGGGGATGAATTGCCACGCAACGACCTTTCAAACTATGATTTCCGCACAGCTGGTTATTCGCATACCCATCATGGTCATGTCATGCGCGCGCTTGGCTTGCGCATTATCAACGGTGATTATGCTGAAAACAGTATTTTGCCCGGTGATGCAGAATTGTTCGAAAAGTTTGGCGTGTCCAGAACTGTGGTACGCGAAGCCCTCAAGACATTGGCAGCCAAGGGGTTAATTCAGCCTCGAGCCAAGATTGGTACACGTGTGCTCGAGCGTTCCCATTGGAATCTGTTCGACCCGGACATTCTGGTCTGGCATTTCGAGGCAGGTCCCACTCCGCAGTTCCTTTCAAGCCTTCTTGAAATGCGGTTGGCATTGGAGCCAGAAGCCGCAGGCCTCGCTGCCCTGCGTAGAACTGATGTACAATTGGAAAATCTCTATCATTGGGTTGAGAAAATGGGAGAGGCAGGCCAATCGGCGTCCAGCTTTGTTGACAGCGATCTTCAGTTTCATATCGCGATTGCTGATGCGTCCCACAATCCATTCATGCGCTCGATCAGCGCGCTCATTGAGGTGGCTTTAGTGACTACATTCACGATCAGCTCGCCCATACCTAATCCCGAGAGACACAGCTATTCGGTCGCACGGCATAGAGCCATTGCTGACGCAATCAAGGATCGTAATGTCGGAGCTGCCAAGGAAGCCATGCGCGGTGTCATTGATGATGGCGCAGAACGCGTGCTGGCCGCGACGACTAGCGAGACACACTAGTGGGTGAGTAGGCTTTAGCCCGCTACTTGTCGATGTAGGCAGCCAGTTCGTCGGGCGTTCCATTCGGGAAGGCCTGTTTCAGAAAATCCAGAAATGCAGACACGCGAGCGCTCAACAGACGGCGCGATGGGTAGAGCGCCCACAACGCAATGTCGGACCCATCGATATCGCCCCAATGCAGTAATGTGCCGTCGGCCATATCGTGGCTCACCAAGGAGATCGGCAAACGGGCTGCGCCAACGCCTGCCCGTACCGCATCCCGAACCATGATTATGGATGAAAGGGCGAGGATTGGCTCAATGCTGATCGTCAAATGTCCGTCCGGGGTTGTGACATCCCAAGTCTGCAGATTGCCAACACCGCGCACAATGCCTGGAACTGGGCGGCCTGCAGCGGCTCGGGGAAAATTGGGGCTTGCCACCACGACGAGGCGATCATGCAGAAACGCTCGGCCCACAAGGCTTTCGTCCGGATCCGGGTTGACCCGGATAACCAGATCATAGCCTTCCTCGATCATATCAACCGCTCGGTCCTCAGTCGTGATTTCCAGTCTCACATCCGGATATTTCAGTGCAAAACCGGCCGCGATCTTGCCCATGGCGGTCTGTGACAAAAGGAGCGGCGCGCTGATCCGCAATCGGCCACGTGGCTTCTCCGCCCCTGAGGCAATGGTGGCTGCCGTTTCGTCCAGCTCTGTCAGGAGAGCGGCTGTACGTTCATGAAGGGCGCGCCCTTCCTCGGTGAGCTTCAGGTTGCGCGCACCACGTTCAAACAGCCGCAGGCCAAGTGCAACCTCCAGTTCCGCAACACGCCGGGAAAGGGTTGCCTTGGGACGCCCGCCCGCACGGGCGGCTTTGCCGAAGCCACCGTGACGAGCCACGAGATTAAAATCGGCAAGTGCGACGAGATCCATGAGTGTTCCATGTGTGAGACGTCGTGACTAAATTAATGGTCTATCGGATCAACAATGAACCAGCCATATTCGAGGTGTCAAGAACTTCCAACCCGGAGATACTCTCATGAATACGATTGCAACAGAAACAGGTTTAGTCGCTGCACCGAAGATCGTGGTTCTCGGTGCTACCGGGCCGACCGGCCGCCACATTGTCAGCCAGGCCGTAGGTCGCGGCTATGACGTCACCGTGCTGGTGCGTTCGCCGGAAAAAGCCCAGGATATCAAGGGAGCAAAACTTGTAGTCGGAGATGCCCGCGATGAAAAAGCCCTGCGACAGGCAGTCAAGGGTCAGGACATCGTGATCAGCGCACTCGGCACACCCGCAAGCCCACTTCGTGAGGTCACTCTTCTTTCGATCGCAACCCAAGCCCTTGCAAGCGCCATGAAGGCAGAGAAGGTCTCGCGTCTTATCGCCATCACCGGTATGGGCGCGGGCGACAGCGCAGGGCACGGCGGTTATCTCTTCGACAAGCTGATCTTCCCCCTGCTACTGCGCAAGGTATACGCCGATAAAGACCGCCAGGAAGCCATCATCACAAGCAGCAACCTCGATTGGACAATCGTTCGTCCCTCGATCCTCAACAACCAGCCCGCGCGCAACAAGATCCGGACGCTCACCGATTTGAGTCATTTCCACGGCGGCAACATCTCGCGGGAAGATGTTGCGACGTTCATTCTAGATCAAGTCGCCTCTGATGAATGGCTGAGAAAAATACCGTTTATCACCTGGTAGTGGAAAAGGGGAAAACCCGCCTTTTGAAGAATAACCTCTAGCGGGTTTTCAATCTTAGTCTGCAAAGACCGCTGTGCTGATCACTGCAGCGAAACCCGGGCGAAGCATATCTGGGCGCAGTATCGCCTAAGATCAAGCCGTTGCCTCAATCGAACAATCAGAGATGGCTTAACCGCTTACCATAGAACTTCCGTCGACTGTGTGCCAAACAGCCAGCCAAGCCGACAACGTTGTGTCGTAGGCGGCAAAGCCCGTGAAACCGCAGGATGGGGCGATAGCCTTTCAAGTGTCTGGCGCTCAGCGCCGACCGTTTCACTTCCATACCATCCGCCTCGACCTGCTCTGCTTCCCCAAGAGTCTGACTCATAGGAAACGTTTCGGCGTCGCGGCTGAAGCGACAACGCTGCGATTGCTTGATAAGCCGCACGCGGACATTCCCCGCTGGCGTGAAAGCCTTGTCGCTTTCCGCGCGTTAAGATCAACTTGCCCGCGCTTGCCTCCAGAGACTAGATATTAGATGCGGCTGATTCAATTGGTCGTGCCCTTTGTTCAGTGGCAACGAGGATGTGCATTTCGACTGCCGCGAAAGCATACTCTTTTGCCATTAAAAACGTCCCGCTTGCCAAGAGAAATTGCTGCTGCTGATCGCAGCCCGGGCATCCATGGCCTCAGCGTATTTAACTGTGATCCATTCTCAGCGTTTGGTGGTTTTCGCGCCGTTGGCCCTTCAATGTTGGCGTGGAGAGAGATCATACCGTCTCACCTGTGAGACGCTGTGTCTAAATCGATGGTCTATTGGATCAATAACGAACCATCCATATTCGGGGTGTCAAGAAATTCTAACCCGGAGAAAATCCAATGACTATTCTCGTTACTGGTGCCACAGGCAGTATTGGTTCCCAAGTCATCGAACAGCTCGTCAACCGTGGGGCTGGTGTCCATGCCCTCGTCCGCGATCCTTCGAAAGCCGACTTCCCGGCAGGCGTTACTGTTGTGAAAGGTGACTTTCTCGATGTTGACTCGCTCCGCAGTGCCTTTGATGGCGTGTCCACACTGTTCCTGCTAAATGCCGTCGTGCCGGACGAATTCACCCAGGCTTTGATCGCCCTCAATGTCGCCCGCTCGGTTGGCATCGAACGGATCGTCTATCTGTCGGTGATCCATCCCGACGTCTACGTGAACGTGCCGCATTTCGCCGGCAAGTTCGGCGTCGAACGGATGATCGAGCAGATGGGCTTGCACGCGACCATCCTTCGCCCGGCTTATTTCATTCAAAACGATCTGACGATCAAGGATGCCATCACCGGCTACGGCGTCTACCCGATGCCCATCGGCGACAAGGGGCTTGCAATGATCGACACCCGCGATATCGCGGAGATCGCTGCCCTTGAACTGCTACGCCGCGAGCAGGCTACCCAACCGCTTCCGATCCATCGTATGAACCTGGTCGGTCCCGATATACTGACCGGTACGGATATCGCCGCCATCTGGTCAGACGTGCTCCACCGCCCGATCATCTACGGCGGTGGCGATACACAGGCTTTCGAGCAGAACCTCAAGCAGTTCATGCCGGCCTGGATGGCCTACGATATGCGCATGATGAGCGAGCGGTTCCTGACTGACGGCATGCTGCCTGAGGGTGGTGACATCAAGCGCCTGACGACACTTTTGGGTCGGCCGCTGCGCTCCTATCGCAACTTTGCATCGGAAAGCGCTGCCTCTGCCTGAGGCGGCCACTCCCAGATCCCAAATACCGAGGACTTGACAGGATATGACGCACGGATCGGATCATGCTCGATCCGATCCGTGCGTCGTGTCCTTGCCGGTGGGAACGTCGTGTTCATCAGTCGAACTTGACCAAGTCCTTAAAGATCAGATGACCCCAGTTATTTCCGTGCGCCTGGATTAGCAGTCCGCCCTCTGAAAGCCCGCCAAGTTTGACCGGCGAGAAGCCGAGATTTTCCGCAAGCGCACCAATCTCTGTTACGGCAGCGTCATCGTCGCTCGCCAGGAACACGACTCTCCTGCCACCATGTACGGCTGGGTCTTGGTCAAGGGTGGCAGCGACCAAATGGTTGAAGCCCTTGACCAGTCTACCGCCAGTGAAAGCCTGCGCGACGGCCTTGGAAGAAGGTTGTCCCCCCAGTTCCTCAGGGGGCACGCCGTAGGCATTGGTCACATCGACGATCGTCTTCCCCTGCCAGGTGGGCAGCACCTTCGCGACATCCTGGTGCGACTCGAAACGGACAGCCAAAAAGACGATGTCTGCCTTGACCGCTTCCGCCAGCTTTTTGGGAATGATTGTGGGTCCGATCGCGGCTGCGGCGGATACAAAGCTTTCCGGGTCGCGCGTGGTTGCAATGGATACTTCAATGCCGTTGCGGGCGAACGCCTTAGCCAAAGCCTGGCCGATATTGCCAAAGCCGATAATTGCATAGTTCATAATATTCTCCTTTGTTTTACTAAGCCCTGCGGGCTCCGGATATCGAATGGAGCGACCGCCGGGCGTGGCGCGTCAGAGTTGTGCCAGGCCGCCATCGACAGCGACTTCGCTGGCGGTCATGAAGCTGCTATCCGACGACGCGAGAAAGGCAGCTGCCGCCCCGATCTCCGCCGGATCGGCCATGCGCTGGAGCGGAGTCATTGCGCCGTAGGCCTTCTGGCCTTCCTCGCCCAGCGCTTCCTTCGCGAGTTCGGTCGCCGTCGCACCGGGTGACAGCACGTTTACCCGGATGCCAGTGCCCTTCAGGTCCTCCGCCCAGGTACGCGCGAGATTGCGCACTGCCGCCTTGCTCGCGCTGTAGGCGGTGAATGCCGGGGCGCCCGTGGTGCCGGCGCTCGATCCGGTCAGGATGATCGAACTGCCTTGGTCCATTAGCGGCAACGCCTTCTGGACCGTGAAGATCGTACCCTTCACATTGGTGTCGAACGTCTCATCAATGTGCTCTGCAGTGATTCTGCCGAGTGCAAGCTGGCTTCCCACCCCGGCATTGGCGAAGACGATGTCCAGCGTTCCGCGCTCGGCCTTCACCGCCGCGTAAAGCCGGTCGAGGTCGCCCTCATCGCAGACCGAGCCCTTCACCGCGCGGGCGTTGTGCCCAAGCTTGGCCAGAGCCGCGGCGAGCGCTTCCTGCCGGCGGCCGAAGATGAAGACGAAGGCGCCTTCCTCAATGAAGCGCTTAGCAGCGGCGAGGCCGATGCCGGTAGCGCCGCCGGTGATCACGGCAGTCTTTCCATTCAGTCTAGTCATGTTCTGCATCCTTTGTTGAAGTTGTATGGAAACCTGTGATCGTTGAAGTAGGTGCAAAGTTCGGCGCGTATCAGGGCGCAAGCGTGCACATCGGTGGTGCAAAAACGATCCAGCCAGATAACTGACGTCAGCCTCGACGATCGGTGTCCACCATTCAGAATTGGGTCGCGCTCGTTGAGGGAGCTATTATGACTGCCCGTACTGCTGTACGGTGTGAGCGATACGAAGTTTGGAAGGCGCACCGCGCGGTGCCAAATTACACCATGATCGACTTACACCATGATCGACTGGGATGACGTTCGTTACTTTCTCGCCGTGGCGCGCGGAGGCTCACTGCGAGCCGGCGCCGAACGCCTTGGGGTGAATCACTCGACCGCGCTGCGACGCATCGCACAACTCGAGGAACGCCTCGGGGCGGAAATGTTCGAGAAGCTGCCTTCGGGCTACCGCCTGACGCCTGCGGGCGAGGAGGTCCTCGAGCTCGCAAACCAAATGGAAGCATCGTCACACCAGCTGGAAACGCGCGTCCTCGGTCGCGACCAGAGCGTGCGCGGGCTTCTGCGGGTTACGTTGACACCGATTCTGGCGACACACCTGCTCATGCCGGACTTCGCCGATTTCGCGCGTCTGCATCCGGACATCGAGATGGAAATCTTGTCGTCCGGCGAGCTGGCAAATCTGACCAACCGAGAGGCCGACGTAGCGATCCGTGTCGTCTACGACCGCAAGAGCCTGCCGCTCAATCTTTACGGCTTGAAGGGACCAGAGCTGTTTGGCGGGGTCTACATGTCCCGCGGTCGACTAGCCAAATGGCGTGCGGGTGCGGCGGATCCCCTCCGGTGGATCGTCATAAGCCTGCATGGCATTCCGGAGTGGGCCAGCGAGGGTGAGGTTCGCACCACGGGCGTTCCATTCAGAACCACGGACGCCGCGGCGCAGATTGCGGCCGTACGGCAGGGGCTCGGGATCACGACACTGCCGTGCTTCATCGGAGATGCCGACCCCCTGCTGGCGAGGGTGCCGGGTACCGACCTGCACATGTACGGAACGCTCTGGCTTCTCACACAGGGGGAGACACGCAAGACGAAGCGCGTGCGGCTCTTTACGGAGTTCGTATCGCGCAGGCTCGCCGCTTACACTCCACTTCTCGCGGGACTGTCCATATCGCGCGACTGACGCCCGGCAGGTATCATCCAGCTTTGCCCGCCTTATGCTTCCATCCTGGGTAGCTACAGAGAGGGCGACGCCATCAGTGTAGGTTACTTGGCAAAGAGGTTTTCGATGTTGGCGAACGCCTTCAGCTCGACGGCATTGCCGCTCGGGTCTTTGAAAAACATGGTGGCCTGCTCACCCGGTTCGCCCTTGAAACGAATGTAGGGCTTGATGAGGAAATCGATGCCGGCTTTGGTAAGCTTTTCCGCAGCCGCGTTCCAGTCGTCCATCGGCAGGACGACACCGAAGTGGCGGACAGGCACACCATGACCGTCGACGGCATTCGTAGCGGCTTCTCCGGTTTCAGCAGGCGCAAGATGGGCGACAACCTGATGACCGTAGAAATTGAAGTCGATCCAGTCAGGTGAGCTGCGACCTTCAGAACATCCGAGAAGTTCGCCGTAGAACGCGCGGGCTGCTGTGAGATCGTTGACAGGGAAAGCCAGATGGAAGGGGTAAATCGGTGCGGTGGTCATTCGTCGTTCTCCATGGGTTGTCAGCAACGAACAACATTTAAGCGATGCAGAAAATTATGAAAAACTGTATATTGTGAGGCTCAGCCATAGGAATAGTTATAGAAGATGATTTCGGAACTGAAAACTCTGGTCGCAGTCTCCAGGTTTGGAACCTTTTCGGCGGCAGGTGATCGCATTGGGCTTACCCAAGCAGCGGTAAGCGGACAGATGAAGCGTCTGGAGGAGCAGGTAGGTATCGCCTTGTTCACACGCACGGGGCGATCCGCCGTCATCAATGCAGAAGGTTTGCGGGTACTTGAGCAAGCCAAGACCATCATCTCCATGTTCGATGATCTGGGGAAGCCCTGCGAACACAAGATGGCGACCGTCCTGAGGATAGGCGCCATCGCCTCAGTTCAGTCGACCCTGCTTGCCCGCGCTCTTGTCGTGTTCCGGGCGCGCTTCCCAACGCACCGTGTTCATATCGTACCAGGGATATCGCTCAATCTGTTCGATCAGGTCGACGCGGGCGAGCTTGATCTTGCTGTTGTCATCAAACCCTCCCATGGCGTACCGAAGGAACTGCGGTGGACGCCATTGATTGAGGAACCCTATGTCCTGGCCGTACCTTTGGACCTGGATGCCAGAGATTGGATTTCGATCCTCCAGCAGGAACCCTTTATCCGTTATGAACGAACGTCTTTTGGCGGGCGACAGGTTGACCGTTTTTGAAGTCCCAGTCGTTCTCAGTTCGGGAGTCGATCGAGGTCGACGACTTGCAGGCAATTCTCACTCTCGTCGGGAAAGGGTTGGGAGTAGCTATTTTGCCCATAACCGAATCCAATATGGCTTCAGCGTTGGGCGTACGCATGATTCCCCTAGGAAAACACCGATTGACCCGAGAGATCGGCATGTTGAGCACAACGCGGCCAGATGCAGCCGTCAATGCGCTCGTTGACTGCCTGCTCGAAGCACGTGAGTAAGCGAACCGTTCACAAACAGACATGGTGATCCCAAGACTGATGATGACTGGGTCAAGGCGACACCTCTACACGAATGGAACATTAAAGTCAGATGATAAGGTTGGTCAGGACTTCGCTGCGCGCGCGACCAGCCTCGATAGTGCTTGATCGATCGGCTCCGAACCTGCTGTCAGTTCCAAAATGACGTTGCGCATGTTCGGCTCGCCGATAATTCGTGTCAGACAGGTGGCTACGTCTTCTCTGGGGACATCGCCGTATGAGATAGCCACGTCGAGCTTGACTTGTCCCGTGCCAGGAGCATCCGACAGTGTGCCGGGACGGACAATGACCCATTCCAGATCCGAGGCGACGAGATAGGCATCCGAGAGCTTTTTGACGCGCATGTAGTTCTCGAAACCTGCCTTGCGATCACCCTCACGCAGGGCATCCGGGAACACCGATACCAATAGAAACCGCGGCACTTCCGCCTTTCGTGCCGCGTCCACGGCAAGCATTAGTCCCCGCCCGTCAATCGCATTGGTGACTTCTATTCCCGCACCACCGGCGCCAGCGGCGAAGACGACGACATCACTGCCTTTCATCTCCTGCGCCAACTCGTTGACGGTAAGCTTTGTGAGATCGCCCAAGACAGGGGTTGCGCCGAGAGTTTCCAGCTCACGAGTTTGTTCAGGCTTACGGTGTAGGGCCAAAGCATTGTGGCCAGCACCCGCAAGCTGCTTGATCAAATGTTGTGCGACTTTCCCCGCGCCGCCGACGATGAATACCCGTTTCATATGTTACCTTTAGTTAGGCTAGACTGCATCATTGCCAAAGCCGCCGATCCGATGCCTTGCAGTTCCTGTTGGCTCGCGCCGTCCGATAACCGTGCCAAACGTCTTGCAGGTCTAGGACCCGTTTTGGTTGAAGACGCAGCCTGAAGACTGCTCACGCAACCCGCAATATGCTTGTAGTTGCAACCTGAAAGGACTGATTATGACTAAACCGACCTACGTAGATGACCATGCGGCCATCACCGAAGTATTGAACAAGTATATTGAAGGCTGCAAGCAGGCCAATAGCGCAATCATGAAGCCCGCGTTCGCCGAAGAGGCAACGATATTTGGCATGGAGAACGGCAAACTGTCGAGTGGAGCGATCGAAGTTCTGTACAAGGGAATTGACACGGCCTTCCGTCCCTCGCCGGAAGCCCGTGCAGTGTTCGCCTATATGGATATCAACCACACCGCGGCCAGCGCTCGCGTCGATTCCAACGATGTGTCAGGTTTTTGCTTCACCGACTACTTCAATCTCCTGAAAATCGATGGAACGTGGACGATCATCGCAAAATCTACCACACCAACGACGCGCCTGCCGCCTGACAGGCGAATGCACGAGCGATATCTCACCAAAAAGGGTTGGCTGAATTGTCAGGCTATAATATCGCGCCATGTTGCGATCGGGATCACAACGCGTGACATGGAATGACTGGGGGCTATCCGACATGCTCTC
Organism: Phyllobacterium sp. TAF24; assembly: GCF_052113785.1. Lineage (NCBI taxonomy): Bacteria > Pseudomonadati > Pseudomonadota > Alphaproteobacteria > Hyphomicrobiales > Phyllobacteriaceae > Phyllobacterium > Phyllobacterium sp. TAF24. The sequence goes on from NZ_JBFRDN010000017.1 coordinate 101,081, forward strand.
AAGAATCCTGCCTTCAGAAGCAATCATCCAATGACAAATTTGAATCTGTTGAGCTTCATCAATTCACATCTTTGATGGGAATGCTGTGCTGCAAGGCAACTATCAACAAGTCTAATCGACCGTTTTTGATGACTTACGGGTTTGTACAAAGCGTGAGAGTTTGTAATCTTGTCGTCGCCCCAACGTATTATCGGTTGAAATGCGCTCGTGGATATCGACATCAGACGGGCAGTCCCAGCTGCTTTCGCAAGCTCTTGTCAAATGCGAATGCGGGGACGAAACGGCGCAGAAAACTGGCCTGGCGCGCCATTTTTCCCGCCGCATAGCGCCTCTTCGGAGCGGGATCGGTCGCAGCCGCCAAAATGGCTTTGGCTACCACGTCGGGAGAGTCGCCTTTTTCCATCGCTTTTCGCACGACTACGTTCATGCCAGCACGCGCAGAGTCGTAGATATCAAGCAACTGGTCTGGCTTGGCGAGATTATCTTCGAATAGCGTACGGGTGTAGGCGGGCTCGACCAATACAACGCGAATTCCGAATGGGCGCAGTTCATGATCAAGCGATTCAGAATAGCCTTCGATGGCATGTTTGGTCGATGAGTAAAGTGCGAAATAGGGAGCGGGGATAATCCCTTGCACCGAACTCAAATTAACGATTCTGCCCTTTTCTTGGCGTCGCATCGCCGGCAGCACCGCGTTGGTTACGCGCAAAACGCCGAAGACGTTCACGTCGAACAGTGCCTGGGCCTGGGTCATCGAGGACTCCTCCGCGCCACCAAGCAAACCCATGCCGGCATTATTGACCAGCAGATCGATGCGCCCGGCTTCGGCCAGCACGTCGTCAACCAGTTTCGCCACGGACGCATCGTCCGTCACGTCGCAAAGCAGCATGGTAACGCCGCCGCTCCTCTGCGCAACGGCACGACGGCTGGTTCCGAACACACGAAAGCCTGCGTTCTGCAGGGCTACAGCCGTTGCACGCCCGATGCCGCTGGATGCCCCCGTCACAAGGGCGATGCCGAGATTGGTCTTGTTCATGGAAATTACTTCTTTCTTTATGCTGGATCGCGTTTCGAAAATGTGGGTTGGCCTGTTGGCTGCAGGTCTGGTGTCGGGAAGAACAGGAACGGATAAAGACAGTGTTCAATCACCGGTTCAACCGATGCTCACACCGGTCAGTTCGTTCATCCATCTTCGGCGCGCGCAATGCGCCTGACTTCGCCAGCGGCTGCGTCAAGGATGCCTTGCGACAAATTCTCGTCCTGCATGATACGGGATAGTGTGACGGCGCCCACCATCAGAGACAGTACCGCCATTGCCTTGGCGCTGGGATCGGAGCTCTTGGTATCGTTCATCAGCTCATCCAGCACCCCAAAGTGAGCGCGGATACCGTCCTCAAATGGACGCCTGACCTCTTCACTTTGTCGCGCCGCGTCGGCCCCCAACGCCACCAATGGGCAGCCGTCTGCCTTTTCCCCACGATGATCCGGGGAAAGGTAGAACTCTATGACTGCTTCGAGGGGATTGGAGCTTGTTGCTGCAGCTGCCCACCATCTGTGCGTGGCGCTTTCCATCGCGCGCCTTGATGCGAGGGCGGCGAGGTCGTCCTTGGACGAGAACTGTTTATAGAATCCGCCTTGCGTCAGGCCGGCACCCTTCATCAGATCTTTCAGGCCAATCCCATCAAAGCCGTGTTCTCGAAACAGACGGCTCGCGACGTTGATTACCGTTTCCCGATTTTCCTCGGCCTGTGCGCGGCTCACTCTCATGTCGACCTCCGATTAGATTTCATTTGACATCTATAGCATAATTAGATTTAGATCGCAATCTAATTTGTGAAGATCACTCGTCAAGCAGAGAATGTAAAATGAAACGCAAATACGTCCTGACTTTCGTGGGTCTCCTGGGGGTGGCGGCCGCTGGCGGCGTTTTCCTTGTTTCCGAATCGACCGAACGAAGAGCTGAAGCCGCAGATCCGAGGACGGTTCCGCCGCTGGTAAGAGTTGCAGAGGCGAAGAAGACGGAGACAGCGGAGAGGTCGTTTACCGGCACCGTCGCTTCGCGCGTGCAGAGCAACCTCGGGTTCCGGGTTCCGGGTAAGATCGTCCAGCGGATGGTCGATGTGGGTCAGCAGGTGAGAAAAGGCCAGGTCCTGATGCGCATCGATGAAACCGATCTCCAGCTCGCGCTTACAGCGAAGCGCAATACGGTCATCGCAGCGCAGGCTGTCCTGCTCCAGGTACAGGCAGATGAGAAACGCTATGCGGCGCTGGTGAAGAACGGCTTGGCTGCCACCCCACAGCGATATGAACAGGCGAAAGCCGCCCTCGACACAGCCTCCGCCCAGCTGGCTGCGGCTGAGGCCGACGCCAAGGTCGCAGAAAACGCAGCCATCTATACGGTTCTTCTTGCAGATTCGGATGGAACAGTCGTCGCAACGCTTGGAGACCCCGGACAGGTTGTGGCAGCGGGCCAGACGGTCATTCAACTCGCGCAGGCTGGTCCGCGTGAAGCCGTTGTCTGGCTACCCGAGACTTTGCGGCCCGATATAGGATCCGAAGCGCAGGCACGTGTCTACGGAGGCGACGGTCTCAGCGGAAAGGCTAGGCTGCGACAGATCTCCGATGCCGCCGATCCGCAAACCCGTACTTACGAGGCACGCTATGTTCTCGACGGCGCTGCCGCCTCGGCTCCGCTCGGTTCGACGGTGACGATTAAAATCTTGGACGCGCACAGGCAGTCAGAGGTGGCTGTTCCAGTAGGCGCCATCCTGGACGATGGTAGCCGGACAGGCGTGTGGGTTGTCGACGGCGCCACTTCCACCGTGAAGTTCACGCCAGTCGAAATTAAACAGATCAGCGAGGAAATGGCATCTATCACCGGTATTGGCATTGGTGAGAAGGTGATCGCTCTGGGCGCACATCTTCTCGAAAATGGCGCAGCAGTCAGAATTGCCTCGCAGCAAGAGGTGACAAAATAATGAGCTTCAATCTCTCAGCCCTCGCAGTTCGCGAACGCGCCGTTACCTTATTCTTTATCGTTCTATTGGCTGCTGCGGGCGTATATGCCTTCGTCAAGCTGGGACGCGCGGARGATCCTTCCTTCACCATCAAGACTTTGACGGTCACTTCAGTCTGGCCAGGTGCCACTGCGCGTGAAATGCAGGATCTTGTCGCTGAGCCCCTTGAGAAGCGCATTCAGGAACTCACCTGGTATGATCGTGTCGAAACGACAACGCGGCCGGGCTACGCCTTCCTCACCGTGACTTTGAAAGATAGCATGCCGCCCGCCGCCGTCGAAGAGGAGTTCTATCAGGCTCGCAAGAAGCTTAGCGATGAAGCCCGAAACCTTCCGCCCGGCGTCATTGGTCCCTTCGTCAACGATGAATATTCTGATGTCAGCTTCGGTCTTTATGCACTGAAGGCGAAAGGGATGCCGATGCGCGACCTCGTGCGACAGGCGGAGGTCATCCGTCAGGATCTCCTGCATGTTCCCGGTGTGAAGAAAATCAACATCCTCGGGGAACGGCCCGAGCAGATCTTCGTCGAGTTCTCCTACGCCAAGCTGGCGACGCTTGGAATATCGGCAACCGATATCGCCGCGGCCTTGCAGAGACAGAATACGGTCACGCCTGCCGGCTCCATTGATACGCGTGGGCCACAGGTATTCATCCGTTTTGACGGAGCCTACAACAGCGTGCAGGCGATTGCCGATACGCCGATCGCAGCGGCCGGACGCACTCTAAAACTTTCCGACTTGGCTGATATTCGGCGCGGGTACGAAGATCCGGCGACTTACGTCATCCGCCATGAGGGCGAGCCGGCAATCATGCTGGGTGCCGTGATGCAACAGGGCTGGAATGGTCTTGATCTCGGCAAGGCGCTTGAAGCGCGATCCGCCGCAATCGCGCAGACACTGCCGCTGGGCATGGTGCTCACCAAAGTCAGTGATCAGGCCGTTAACATCGAAGAGGCGGTTGGCGAATTCATGCTCAAGTTCGCTATGGCGCTTGGCGTAGTACTGTTCGTGAGCCTGGTTGCCCTTGGTTGGCGCGTCGGCGTCGTTGTGGCGCTTGCTGTACCGCTGACGCTTGCCGTTGTGTTCCTCATCATGCTGGAAACCGGCAGGTTTTTCGACCGTATCACGCTCGGTGCATTAATCCTGGCGCTCGGATTGCTGGTTGATGATGCAATCATTGCCATTGAGGTGATGGTCGTGAAAATGGAAGAGGGCATGGATCGCATCAAGGCAGCCGCCTATGCCTGGAGCCATACCGCAGCACCTATGTTGTCGGGAACACTCGTTACAATCATAGGATTGATGCCGGTTGGCTTTGCCAGATCAACCGCGGGGGAATATGCCGGCAACATCTTCTGGGTGGTAGGGTTCGCGCTAATTGTTTCCTGGTTCGTCGCGGTGATCTTCACGCCCTATCTGGGCGTCAAAATGCTGCCCGACATCAAACCGGTCGAAGGTGGACATCACGCCATTTATGATACGGCGAACTACCGTCGCCTGCGCTCGCTTATCGAGTTCGCGGTTCGGCATAAATTTATGACGTGCGCAGTCGTTGGCATCGCGATGGCTGTCTCAGTCGTCGGGATGGGAGGCGTAAAACAGCAGTTCTTCCCGACATCGGATCGGCCTGAAGTACTGGTCGAAGTTCGCATGCCCGAAGGCACGAGCATTGAAACCACGACAGCCGCAGTGGAGAAAGTCGAGGGTTGGCTGCAAGCTCAGCCGGAAGCAAAAATCGTCACCAGCTATGTAGGGCAGGGTGCCCCGCGCTTTTTCTTTGCCATGGCACCTGAATTGCCCGACCCTGCCTTCGCCAAGGTCGTTGTGCTCACCCCCGATGCGCACGCACGCGAGGCTTTGAAGCATCGCCTGCGAGCCGCCGTTTCGGACGGGCTTGTTCCTGAGGCATCTGTGCGCGTAACACAGCTTGTCTTTGGCCCCTACACGCCGTTTCCGGTCGAGTTTCGGATCATGGGACCGGATCCGGATGAACTTTACAAAATCTCCGAACAGGCTCTTGCTATCATGAAAAGCGTTCCAGATATCCGACAGCCCAACCGGGATTGGGGCAACCGAACTCCGGTGCTGCGGTTTGTCCCGGACCAGGATCGGCTCAATCTGATCGGTCTCTCACCCTCTGAGGCAGCCCAGCAGATGCAATTGCTGCTCAGCGGCATCCCAGTTACTCAAGTGCGCGACAACATCCGCAATGTTCCTGTTGTCGCGCGTAGCGCGGGTGACAACCGGCTTGATCCTTCAAGGCTGGGCGATTTCTCGCTCATGAGCAGGGATGGCCATCAGGTCCCCCTTGATCAGATCGGCCATTCCGAGATCCGGTTTGAAGAGCCAATCCTGAAACGCCGCGACCGCACCCCGGTGATTACGGTACGCTCTGACATCAACGAAGCGACACAACCCCCGGAGGTCTCACAGCAGGTCATGAAGGCGCTTCAACCACTGATCGCCTCGCTTCCTGTCGGGTATCGCATTGAAATGGGCGGCAACATCGAGGAATCCCTCAAGGCCAATGTCGCACTCGTCAAGATATTCCCGGCCATGATTGCAGCGATGTTGATCGTCATCATCCTCCAGGTTCGCAGCCTGTCAACGATGACGATGGTCATGTTGACTGCGCCACTCGGACTTGCCGGGGTCGTCCCGACGTTGCTTGTCTTCAATCAACCTTTCGGCTTTAACGCCATTCTCGGGTTGATAGGATTGGCAGGTATCCTCATGCGCAACACGTTGATCCTGACAGAACAAATCAAGGAAAATCAAGCTGCCGGTCTCGATGACTATCACGCCGTTATTGAAGCGACGGTGCAGCGGACGCGTCCTGTCATCCTGACAGCGCTGGCTGCGATCCTCGCCTTCATACCTTTGACTCATTCGGTATTCTGGGGATCGATGGCCTATACGCTGATTGGCGGAACGGCTGCGGGCACCGTCATGATCCTGCTCTTCCTTCCAGCTCTGTACGCAGTGTGGTTCCGCATCAAGCCAACCGCGGATGAGATGCCCAGGCCTGTCGTACTTGCAGACGCACGGGCAATGAACACGCCAAGGGCTGCAGAATAGATACTGCTCAACGAAGGATGGATTTACGGGCGGAGCAATCCTGGATTTTACGAAAGGACAGGTAATGAAAATTGGAATTGTAGGTGCTGGAAATATTGGTGCTACTCTGGCGAGAAAGCTCGTGACCGATGGCCATGGCGTCAAAATTTCCAATTCGAAGGGAACCCGAGACCATCTGGGATGTCGCGCTGCCTGACCTTCAAAATGACGCGGCTTGGCAATGTTAAGAATGTCCTGTCCATGGCCGAAGCCGATCTGCCGGCGCCGACCAATGCGCTAGTGCGGTTTGGATTGCCCGAAGAAGACATCGGGCTAGTCGTGCTGTTCCTTGCTACCAAGAACGCGCCATTCATCACCGGCTATAACCTCACGCCTTTTGGTGGCTCGGTCATCGACGCTGCACGCTGAAACCGCCCCAAAATGTCGCTGACCTCTATCCGATACGGCTTGGGCTCTGCTGTTGACGAAATATCCCTCAATTGAACTTAAGGAACCTAGGTGGCCATACTTCCCACCACATTGCTCTTCGCCTCCGCCTTCGCAGTTGCCCTTATCGCTCTTTCATTCCCGATCTTGCTACGGCGCCTGAAGGTTGGGATATGGTTGGAGACAGCACAGATGAAGGGCTGCGTTGGCGTATCCAGCGCAGAGCAACTTCATCGAATACGTACCGCTTGGCTTCGATCGTTCTGACGATCGGAGCATTGTTGGTCCTCGGACGAGTTACCTTTTAATCGACTACCCGGATATCAAGGTCGAACTCAGTGCTGATGCCGACCTGACTGATATCACCGCTCATGGATTCAATGCAGGTGTGCGGTTGGGCGAGCAAGTTGCCAATGACATGATTTCGGTGCGGATCGGCCCTGACATTCGTTTCGTGGTTGTCGGAAGCCCAAGCTACTTTGCAGATCATGCTCCACCCATCATACCGCAGGATCTGGTCGGACACACATGTATCAATCTCCGTCTCGCTACATTCGGCGGCTTATATGCCTGGGAACTTGAAAAGGATAATCAGGAACTGAAGGTGCGGGTCGAAGGACAATTGATCTTTAACAACGTATTTCACGTGCTCAATGCCGCGCTGTGCGGATTTGGACTTGCCTTTGTGCCTGAGGATTTGGCGCGGCCACACCTTGCCGGAGATCAGCTACGCCAAGTCCTCAATGACTGGTGCCCGCCTTGGCCGGGATACCATCTATACTATCCAAGCCGACGTCAGGCATCACCCGCCTTCGCCCTGTTGCTAGAGGCTTTGCGCTTCCGCTCGTAAGTTGGCGATCAAGGCGTGGTATTATTTCTGCGTCGAAAATCGAGGATCGCTGATTCCTCAACGTCCCCCTTGCTTAACGAGCGCTGTCGATAATCGAACCTCCATCCGGTGTCAGGCTTGGGGAACGCAACTGCACAAAAGTCGGGCAAAAATCATGCTGTTGGTGAGCGCTTCAAGGTGCAAAGAACCGCTCGTCCATCGGATGAGCAATGCTCAATTGCTAAGCATGTCGTCAATAATCTGCGCAAGCAGAGAACATTCCGAAAAGAAATATAAAGTAAAATCAATGCCATACAGTTTGGCATGCTTCTTGCTTTCTTCATAGCAGAGTTGGTGGCTAGGGTTCCGGCGCTTAAAAAGCGTGCTGGTCCGAGAGCTGCCACCGGTAGGGGACACATCCCGCCGGATGCACGGCGGGATAAAAGCCCGGGAGACCTCGTTGGCCAAGGGATTGGCGGCGCGATGGTCTATGCCAATCCCTTTTTTGAAAAGAAGCAAAAGGGGAATTTTAATGCATATTCTTTCAAAAATGCTCTCGATTACCGTTTTGGGCGTCTCGTTGGCGTTGGGGATCACCGCTGTTGCCGACGCTGCACCAAAGAATGATTTCAAAGTTGCATGGTCGATTTACGTCGGCTGGATGCCGTGGGGTTATGCGGCCGATCATGGGATCGTCAAGAAATGGGCGGATAAATACGGCATCAAAATCGAGGTCACCCAGTTTAACGATTACGTGGAGTCGATGAACCAGTACACGGCGGGGGCCTTCGATGCGGTAACGCTCACCAACATGGACGGTCTTTCCATTCCGGCCGCTGGTGGTGTTGATACAACAGCCGTAATTGTCGGCGACTTCTCCAGCGGCAATGATGCTGTGATCCTTAAGAACAAGACCACGCTCGCAGATATCAAAAATCAAAACGTTAATCTTGTCGAATATTCGGTATCGCACTACCTGCTGGCCCGAGCGCTGGAAAGTATCAAACTGACTGAGCGCGACGTGAAAGTCGTCAACACCTCCGACGCCGACATGGTTGCTGCCTACAAGGCCACCGATGTGAATGCGGTCGTTACATGGAATCCGCTCGTTTCGACCATTCTTGAAGAGCCAACTGCCAGGAGAGTGTTCGACAGTTCACAGATACCCGGCGAAATCATTGATCTGATGGTGGCGAATTCGGGTGTTCTCAAAGACAATCCCAATTTCGGCAAGGCCCTCGCAGGTATCTGGTTTGAAACCGCGGCGTTGCTGACAGCAAGCAGCGATGACGGCAGGGCGGCCCGAGAGGCGATGGGGTCTGCCTCCGGGACGGATCTGAAGGGTTTCGAAGCCCAACTTGCTGCCACGAAACTCTTCAGTAAGCCGACTGACGCGGTTGAATTCATAACCTCCAAAAACCTGCCGAAGACGATGAACCTCGTGCGCACGTTCCTTTTCGAGAAGGGGCTGCTCGGCAGTGGTGCAGCGTCCCCCGATGTTATCGGCATCGAAATGCCAGACGGGCAGATTCTCGGTGACAGCAGCAACGTAAAACTGCGTTTCACCGAGACTTACATGAGGGCAGCGGCCGATGGCTCGCTCTGAGCGATAGTCTGGCGCGGCTCAGTTCGCGCCGCTTCCGTTTCTCATCTGAGGATTTAGTCCATGCGCTGGATCAACATAAAACCGAGTCGGGGTACGCAGGTCATCTTACTGCTGTTGCCATTCGTATTGATCATTGTTGCCTATACAATGGGATCGGTCGCACGGCTGACGGAAAATCCAAATGACAAGCTGTTGCCCAGTCTTGCGGGTTTTGCCGATGCCATCAATCGTGTGGCCTTCCTGCCGGACCCGCGGACCGGCGAATATCTGCTCTGGTCCGACACCGCAGCGAGCTTGATCCGCCTTTTCGCGGGATTGGGCATTTCGACGTTAACGGCATTACTTCTCGGCATGGCCATTGGCATGCTGCCTTATCTCAGGGCGTTGCTCTCGCCCTTCGTTGCCGTCATTTCCATGGTGCCACCCTTGGCACTCTTGCCGATCCTCTTCATCGTGATGGGCCTAGGCGAAGTCTCCAAGATCGCACTGATCGTCATCGGTGTAGCGCCAACTATGATCCGCGATCTTACTCTCAAAGCCCTCGAACTGCCCCGGGAGCAAATTATCAAAGCTGAAACACTCGGTGGTTCGTCGTGGCAGATCGCGCTGCGCGTCGTGCTGCCGCAGGTATTGCCGCGGATTATCACGTGTCTGAGGTTGCAGCTCGGTCCTGCCTGGCTTTTCCTTATCGCTGCCGAGGCCATATCATCGGACTCGGGGCTTGGTTACCGCATCTTCCTTGTCCGCCGCTATCTCTCCATGGACATCATTTTTCCCTATGTTGTCTGGATCACGTTACTTGCGGTTGTCACCAATTACATTCTCGACCGCGTTCGCATTGCTGTCTTCCCGTGGTCCGAGTTGGAGAAGCAGGCATGAGCGAACTCATTATCCGGAATGTCTGGAAGGAATATGGCGACCAGATCGTCCTCGAGAGCGTGTCGTTGACAGTCGAATCCCGCGCTTTTGTCGCCCTTGTCGGGCCATCGGGCTGCGGCAAGACTACCTTTCTGCGCATATTGCTCGGCCAGGAACAACCCACCCGGGGCACGATACTGGTTGACGGTGATCCGATACCGACAGAGCCAGGGCGGGACCGTGGGGTCGTGTTTCAGCGTTATTCTGTGTTTCCGCATCTGACTGTGTTGGGGAACGTTCTACTAGGAAAGGAATTCTCCAACTCACGCCGCATAGCCAAGCTCTTTGGAGTTGCGCGGCGCAATGCTGTCGAAGAAGCTCGCGAGCTCATAGCGGAAGTTGGCCTTTCGGGCGCTGAACAGAAGTACCCCGCTCAGCTGTCGGGCGGCATGCAGCAACGTCTGGCGCTCGCTCAGGCGTTGTTCATGAAACCGAAAGTCCTGCTACTCGATGAACCGTTTGGAGCGCTTGATCCCGGTATCCGCTCAGAGATCCACACGTTGATGAAGCGGTTGTGGCACGAAACACAAATGACCGTAGTCATGGTTACGCACGATATCCGCGAAGCCTTCACTCTTGCCAGCCGCGTCGTCGCCTTCGAACGCCGGCGGGACCGCCCCGAAGAAAAGCAGCGTTACGGCGCGACCATCACCAAGGACATTTCCATCTGGCCACCTCGTCTTGCAGGCGTGCCATCGAAGTTCAGCCCCGATCGGGACGGCCCGATCAATTCTCTAGGGTATCACCGGGACGACCCGGCATTGTCAGGAGAATAACCATTATGCATATCAGACGTTCTGCAGAAGAGATCGCCGCAAACCGTCGGCGCTACGAGGAGCATCAGCGCAAAGGACTGGAGTTCGCACCGAAGGTATTGCCAGCACCAAGCGCACTGTCTGCACCTGTGATTGAGAAAGCTTCTATAATCCACGCCGAAACCATTCCAGGGGGTTGGTATTGGTCGACAGCACTGAAGTGCGGGGAGACTATCCGTATAGAGCAAGAGGGCGCGCCTTCGACCGTCGCCTTGGTGGCCTGGAATGCAAACGACACCAGCGAAAAGTTAAGCCTTGTGGATACGGTCAAGGTGCAATGGACAATCGCTCTCGGCAAGGGCCGCGTCATCTTCTCGGATATGGGCCGGGTTATGCTCTCGATCGTGGAAGACAGTTCGGGGGCCCACGATTGCTTGCTGGGTGGATCCACGGCAGCATCGAATTCCGCCAAATATCCAGGTGCAAAGACGCGCAACACGCGGGATAATCTGGTGCTTTTAGCCGGAAAGCTCGGCCTTGAGCGCCCTGATATTCCCGTTGTACTCAATCTGTTTGCTCCTGTCCGTGTTGACGACGAAGGGCGCTTTCAGTGGCAAAGCCAGCTTGCGAACAATGGAGACTATGTTGAGCTGCGCGCCGAGATGGATCTGATTATCGGCCTCTCGAATTGCCCCCATCCTTTAGATCCCGACCCCATCTATGCGCCGGATGCGCTGAACGTGACACGCTTCCGTTCCGCGGCACCTACAGCAGATGATTTATCCCGCACTGCCACCGCCGAAGCTGTTCGCGGCTTTGAAAACAATGCGCTGATGTTGGCCTAAGGAGTAAACGACAATGACAGATTTCACTCCAACAGCTGCATCAAACAACCTTGATGAATTTGTCCAGGAATATTTCATTCCCGCAGAAGCGCCCTGGTCCGGTATCGTGCGCAAGGGGCAGAGAATCCGTATCGAGGATAGTTATGGCCAGCAAGCAATCGACACGCTGTTCTACCGTGCCGATGATTATTCCGAGCGTTATTCCAATCAGGACACAATGCGGGAGCAGGGCGCCGCCTACATAGGTATAGGCACAAGAATTATATCGAACGAAGGCAATGTCATGTTGAAGATGACGGCTGACAGCTGTGGCCGTCACGATACATCCGCTGGTGCATGTTCCTGCGAAAGCAATACGGTGCGTTTCGGCCATAGCGCCAGATACCTACATTCCTGCCGGGACAATTTCGTGCTTGAAGTGATGAAGCATGGCATGAGCAAACGAGACATCGTGCCGAACATCAACTTCTTCATGAACGTACCTATCAAGCCGAATGGTGAGATGACGATTGTCGATGGTATTTCCTCACCGGGTGACTACGTCGAACTGGTCGCAGAGATGGATGTGCTTTGCGTCATTTCCAATTGTCCGCAGATCAACAATCCATGCAATGGCTTTGATCCGACGCCGATACGAGTCCTTATTGGGGACACGGCATCCCTTGCCGGGGCCTGAGATATGTTCAAGAAGATTCTCATCGCCAATCGGGGCGAAATCGCAGTGCGTGTTATACGGACATTGAAAAAGATGGGCATTGCCTCTGTGGCCGTCTATTCCGATGCAGACCGTTTTACCAAGCATGCGCTACTCGCTGACGAGGCAATCCATCTCGGGTCTGCGCCCGCCAGCGACAGCTATCTGAACGTCGATGCGGTCATTGCAGCCTGCAAGTTGACCGGGGCGGAAGCCGTGCATCCCGGGTATGGGTTCCTGTCCGAGAACATCGGTTTTGCTGAGCGGCTAGCGGTTGAAGGTATTGCCTTCATCGGTCCGCGACCGGAACATCTTTCGGCATTCAGCTTGAAACATACGGCCCGCGAGCTCGCGGAGGCAGGCGGTGTGCCTCTGCTCCCGGGCAGCGGCCTTCTGGAAGATATCGACGACGCACTTACCGCTGCAGAAAAGATCGGCTATCCGGTCATGTTGAAGAGCACCGCCGGCGGCGGCGGTATCGGCATGCAGCTCTGTGACGGCATTGCGAACCTGCGTGCCGCGTTCGAAAGCGTACAGCGAATCGCGCGTGCCAGTTTCGGCGATGCCCGGGTCTACATCGAACGCTTCGTGGCCGATGCCCGGCACGTTGAAGTCCAGATTTTTGGCGACGGCAAGGGCAAGGTTGTGGCTCTCGGGGAGCGGGACTGTTCCCTGCAGCGCCGAAATCAGAAAGTCTTGGAGGAGACGCCTGCGCCCGGTCTTTCCTCAACGACGCGCGCGCGGCTCCACAAGGCTGCGACAGATCTTGGTTCTTCGGTTTGCTATGAATCGGCTGGTACGGTCGAGTTCATTTACGATCCCATCCGGGAAGAATTCTATTTCCTCGAAGTCAACACAAGGTTACAGGTAGAGCATCCCGTTACTGAAGTCGTATTTGGTATCGATCTTGTCGAATGGATGATCCGCCAGGCTGCAGGCGAAGCCATCCTTTCCGGTGTCGATTTGCTCACACCGAAAGGTGCTGCGATTGAAGTTCGTGTTTATGCGGAAATGCCGCATGCGGATTTTCGGCCGAGCGCGGGTCTTCTGACAGAAGTTGTCTTTCCTGAAGGTGTTCGTGTCGATAGCTGGATCGAAACCGGGACCGAGGTGACCGCCTTCTATGATCCGATGCTCGCCAAACTGATAGTCGCAGCTGAGGATCGCCCTGCCGCGATCAAAAAGTTGAAGGCAGCATTAGCCAATACCGCGATCTCCGGTATCGAGACCAATCTGGATTATCTGCGGGCGATCTCAGATTCGGAGTTCCTTGCAAGTGGCAGGGTCGCTACCACGGCTCTGCGCGATTTCTTGTTCGTTCCGGATATTGTCGAAGTTCTGGCTCCCGGTGCTCAGTCCAGCATTCAGGAACTGCCAGGCCGTCTTGGTCTCTGGAATGTCGGCGTACCACCGAGCGGCCCGATGGACGAGAGGTCTTTCCGCAACGCCAACCGCCTCGTTGGCAACGACGACGCTACGACCGGGCTTGAACTAACGGTATCCGGACCAACACTGCGCTTTTATAGGGATGCCGAAGTGGCCCTGACGGGAGCGCGAATGACCATGACTTGCGATGGTGAAGTGCTGGAGCACGGCAAGGCGATCACAATACGTGCCGGCCAACTGCTTTCGATCGGAGCTATCGAGGGTGCTGGTCAGCGCGCCTATCTTGCTATCAGGGGCGGATTTTCCGCGCCGGTTGTGCTCGGTTCACGTGCCACCTTTGGGCTTGGCCAATTCGGCGGCAACGCTACCGGTACACTCAAGACGGGCCACGTGCTGCATCTAGCGCGCAATAAGCCCGTTGGGGCCTTGAAGCTCGCATTGGAGCCCGCCGAAATCACACAGGAATGGCAGGTGGGCGTGCTCTACGGGCCGCACGGCGCACCGGATTTTTTTCAGCAGGAAGACATTGATGTCTTTTTTTCTAGCGCTTACGAGGTGCATTTCAATAGTGCGCGCACCGGCGTCCGGTTGATTGGTCCGGCACCAAAATGGGCGCGCAGCGACGGAGGCGAAGCGGGTCTTCACCCATCAAACCTGCATGACAATGCCTATGCCGTTGGCGCAATTGATTTCACCGGCGACATGCCGATCATCCTCGGTCCCGACGGGCCGAGCCTTGGCGGCTTTGTTTGCCCTGCCGTGATTGCCCGGGACGAACAGTGGAAAATGGGACAGTTCAAACCCGGAGACAGCATCCGGTTCCATCCGGTTATCCGGCCGGACGATCCCATAGTCGGGCCTGCCATCCGCCGGAAGAGTTCCGATGTCGGATCAGCCATAGTCGGTGAGTGGAATAATGGACCGGTTTCTGTGGTTTACCGCCGTCAGGGCGATGACAATCTGCTTGTCGAATATGGGCCGATGGCGCTCGATATCGCACTTAGACTGCGGGTGCATTTGCTGATGACAGCCACCTCGAAGGCCGGGCTTCCCGGACTGATTGACCTTACCCCGGGCATCCGTTCGCTGCAGATTCATTATGACGGCACCACGCTGACACGCAAGCGGCTTCTACAGTTTCTGGCGGAAATCGAGGCGGACCTGCCGTCAGCGGAGGAGGTGACCGTGCCCAGCCGGATCGTCCATTTGCCGCTATCATGGAATGATGCGGATGCGGAACTTGCCATGCGCAAATATCAAGAACTTGTTCGGCCGAACGCCCCATGGTGCCCTTCCAATATTGAGTTCATACGGCGCATTAACGGACTTCCCGATGAACAGGCGGTGAAAGACATCGTCTTCGACGCCAGTTATCTTGTGCTTGGATTGGGGGATGTCTATCTCGGCGCTCCGGTTGCAACCCCCATCGATCCGCGCCATCGCCTTGTCACCACAAAATACAATCCTGCCCGGACCTGGACGCCGGAAAACGCCGTTGGCATCGGCGGTGCCTATATGTGCATCTACGGCATGGAAGGGCCGGGCGGTTATCAGCTTTTCGGCCGCACCATTCAGATCTGGAACACCTGGCGGCAGACGCCGGCTTTCGCAAACGGCAACCCATGGCTGCTGAATTTCTTCGATCAGATACGCTTTTTCCCAGTCAGCCATCAGGAGCTGCAGAAAGCGCGTGCTGCCTTTCCGCATGGTGGCTATCCAGTCAAAATCGAAGAGACGGAGTTTTCCTATGCTGCTTACGCGGAGGAATTGAAGCGGAATTCGCAATCCATCGTGCAGTTCAAGGACAGGCAGCAAGCCGCTTTCGATGCAGAACGGAACCGCTGGAAGCAAGCGGGGCTAGATAGTTTCGTGAGTGAGGACGCTGCGTGGGAGCCACCGGTCTCTAATATTCCGGCTGGCTGCTTCGGCGTTGCGAGCAGCATTCAGGGGAATATCTGGAAACTGCTTGTCGAGCCAGGCGCATCCGTGGCTGCGGGTGATGCGCTTGCCATTATCGAATCCATGAAAATGGAGTTTCAAGTCAATTCTCATGCGGCTGGCCGTGTCCGCGAACTGCGCGTCGCACCCGGGCGAAATGTCAAGGTCGGCGACATTATTGTCATTCTGGAGGACTGTTAACATGCTGCCGACGATTCTCGATCTCTCAAGCCTTCGCGTCGCCTACCAAGCTGGCCTGACACCACTTGATCTGGTTGAAGC